>NZ_JBFLUG010000381.1:0-1514 GCF_041008525.1 Parafrankia sp. FMc2
ACGGCTGGTCGACCGCGGCGTCCTCACCGAACCCGAACCCGGCCTGTTTATCCTGCCCCGCCCGACTCCACCCACCCCAGAGATCAACCCAAACTGACACCCGACAAACCCGCACAGAACACCCTCTCAAAACAGGGCGATACCCGGGCTCAGCCGATCTACCCCAGCCTTTGAGGAACGTTGCACTAAGGTCCTCGTTGCGGCCGTCCAGCTCATACTGGCGCCCCTCTCGCCTCCCCCAAGCGAGACCTTCCTGCCGGTAGAGCCCGATGATCGCCGGGCGAATCTCCTCCGGTCGCTGCCGCCACACGTACCGGACGCGGTCCGCTTTGACGGTGGGCAGTTGCTCGACGCCTGCGGGCAGGGCGTCGACGAGTTGGAGCTGGTAGCGCTGGCCGAGCCGGTCGAATGACTCGCCGTCGATGAACTCCTGGACCGGATGGTCATGCGCCAGTGGCGCTACAGCGACGCAAGCAGCTTCCGCAGCGCCGCCGCAGACTGCGCCGCCGCCACGTCCACCGGCAGGGCGCGCAGCTCGTCGCTGAAGATCTCCGCACCGACGGACAGATCGGAACGCTCTGCGACGAGGTGGCCGACCCAGTCGGCGAGCGGCAGCTCGCCGTCGCCGGGAAGGAGCCGTCCGGACATCGGCACATAGGGTGTATCCTTGGTGGGTTCTCGACGGTCCGACACCTGCAGGACCGCCACTGCCGACGACGGAACCGTGCGCAGCAACTCGGTGGTGCCCCCGGTCCGGACGAAGTGCCAGGTGTCGAAGACGATCCCCAGGTGGGGCGCGTCGACCTCCTGCCAGATACGGAGCGCCGTCGGAAGGTCGGGGAAGAGGGTGCCCGGCATGAACTCGACGGCTGCGCGAAGACCTGCGGCACCGATGCGCTCCGAGAGCCTCGACACCGCGTCCAATGCCTCGTCGTAGGGCGCGGGGCCCCCGAGGAAGGGGGCGATGCACACGGTGCGTGCGCCGAGGGCGTGCGCCGCCTCGATGCACTCGTCGGCGGCGAAGGAGAGGAACTCGCGGAATCGCTCAGGCACGTCCTGCGGTGAGGGCACACCCGGCAAGGATGCGGTGAGAGGGTCGATGGTCGAGACGACCACGCCCGTCTCCTCCATCAGCCCTCTCACCTCCGACAGCCCGTTCGGCTCCACCAGTGCGCGCCGGTGCATGCCCGGGTGAACCGCGACGCTTCGGAAGCCGGCCCGGGACGCGGCATGGATCAGCCCGCGAATCGACGTGGCCGCCACCGTGCCGTACCAGAGTTCGATATCGTTGTCTGCTTTCCGATCCATCCGCGTCGTCCTCCGGTCCGGGCAGGGCGGGCGCGCGTGGCGTCATGTCTGGCCCGCCCCTCAGCAATAGCGCTATGAGCTAGTGTAACGTGATTCCGTTTTCTTTAGTTGCTGTTATTTGCGACGAGTTTCTTCACACTGGCCTGGACGAGTTTGACCTTGGCGAGGATCTCATCGGCAGTGGCGGTCCAGGTGAAGGGCTCAGC
>NZ_JBFLUG010000382.1:0-1480 GCF_041008525.1 Parafrankia sp. FMc2
AACTGCGCGGCCAGCACCCCCAACCCGACCCGGTCCACCAACCGGTCCCCGGCCTTCTCCTTGACCTGACCACGCCTCGGCACAGCCAGAACCTACACGATCAGACCTTAAGTTCCTGGTATTGGGACGATGCCAGGTCCTCGCCAGCCCGCACGCCACCTTTTGCGATACCATGACGATGGTCGCCGAATGCGGGAAAGTCGAGCGTGAACGCCTGTTGCGGCGTGCGTGTGGCACTCTCCCGCTCATGGTGAACGGCAGTGGGTGGTGCTCGTCGTGCCTGCGTTGGCCGAAGTGCCCAGGGGTCGGGCTCTCGCGTGGCCTGGTGCGGCCTCGCGGCCGGGGTATCAGCGTGGGTGGAGGGGTGACGCGCGGTCGGAAGACCCATGAGTCGTCGCGGCGCATGCGCAACTGATCCGGGTACTTTCTGAATCTGGCCGAAAGGACTCGAAGAGCGCTGGTGCTGACTGACTGATTCGAAGGTTTCGGATCGGACCGTCGAAGTCACCGCGGCACTGATCCTCAGCGGGTAGTTCGTAACCTGGCCTGGCCTGGCCTGGACCGGTCCGGTCCGGTCCGGTCCAGGCCAGGCCGCTGAGGGGGGCCTCCCGTCGCCTGCGCTCAGCTGCCCTGCAGCACGCTGATGACCGTCGCGGCGAGCTCCGGGCGGCAGATCAGCAGGTCCGGCAGGTACGGGTTGGCCTGGTTGTAGCGCAGCGGCGCGCCGTCGAGCCGGGAGACGTGCAGCCCGGCGGCCGCGGCGACGGCGACGGGGGCGGCGGAGTCCCACTCGTACTGCCCGCCCGAGTGCGCGTAGACGTCCACCTGCCCGCGGACCACGGCCATCGCCTTCGCGCCGGCCGAGCCCATCGGCACCAGCTGGGCGTCCAGGTGGGTGCGCAGCTGCTCGGTGCAGGCCGGCGGACGGGTGCGGGAGACCGCCAGCCGCACCGGCCCCGCGGCCGCGGACGGGAGCGCAGGGGGCTGGCCGGTCCCCAGGACGAGCCCGGCGGCGGGCAGTGCCACGGCACCGATCGTCGCCTGGCCGCCGATGCTCAGCGCGACGTGGACGGCCCAGTCCTCGCGGGGCGGCTCCCCGTACTCACGGGTGCCGTCGAGCGGGTCGACGATCCAGACCCGCTCGCGGTCGAGGCGGGCCGGGCTGTCCGCGCTCTCCTCCGACAGGACGGCGTCGTCCGGGCGGGCCTGGGCGAGCAGGCGCAGCAGCAGCTCGTCGGACTGCCGGTCGCCCTCCTTGCCGCCCAGGGAGCGGATGTCGAGCAGCAGCGCACCGGCGCGCTCGGCCAGCCAGGCCGCGAGGGCGTGGTCGTCCAGGCCGGCTGCCTCGACCGCGGTGGTCACGATGCCTCCGGTGGGGTGAGGATGCCGGTGTGGTGGAGGTGGTCGATGACGGTGTCGGCGTTGGCCTGGGGGGTGGTGGTGCCGGAGGCGGCTGCCGAGCGGACGACCGCCCCGAGGT
>NZ_JBFLUG010000383.1:0-1478 GCF_041008525.1 Parafrankia sp. FMc2
CAATACCAGGAACTTTAGGTTCGGGTTAGTACTGTGACGACCGAGGGTGGTGGTCCTGTGAGGTGTCTGTCGATCGGCTTCTTGGTGGGGAATGGGGTGCGGTTGGCCCGGCGGACGACGCGGGGGTTGGAGCGGTGACGTTCCGGTAGGACGTGTTCGGCGATCTCAGCGGTCACCGCGGCCAGGACACGGGCCATCCGCCGGAGGGGGGAAAAGCGCCCGGCGTACTACCTGGCGCCGGACGATGGTGACGGTGTGGGTGAAGGAGAGCCGGTCGGGGTCGATCCCCTCGACCAGGGCGGTGTCGTGGATGAGTTTCCGTAACGCCCGGTGCAGCGTCAGGATGCCCCAGACCTCCTGTTCGACCCGGTCGGGTGTGCGGGACCGTAGCACGAGGCGGCCGTCCTGCTGGTGGACCTTGATCTCGTCGAGCAGGGTCTCGACCTCCCACCTGTCGCTGTACAACGCGGCGAGTTCGGCGGCGGGTGCGGTGGCGGGGTCGAGGATGGTGGTGACGAGCCGGTAGGTCTCCTTTCTGCTCGCGGGCAGGGGGTCGGCGGTGTCCGGGTCGCGATCCAGGGTGTACTCGACGACCCGAACTGTGATCTTTCGGCCTTTACCCCTGGTGCCGGGTTCTGCCAGGTGGGACAGGTACGAGCCGTCGGCGAGCTCGGCGTCGACGGGGAGGCGACGGTCCTTCTTGGCCCGCCACAGCAGGTCCGCGCCGGTCGCGGCGGCCTTGGCGAACAACGCGAAGCCGAGGAAGTTGCGGTCGGCCAGCAGCAGCATGCCCGGTCGCAACGCTGACAGCAGCCCGGGGGCGAGGGCCTGCTCGCTGGCGGCCTTGGACCCGCCGGTCCCGCCGAACCCGGCTGCCAGCAGCGCCCGGGTGCCGCACTCGACCAGTCCCAGCAGCCGGACCTGCGGCAACGCGCCTTCTCCCTGGTCGTTGCCGGGCTTCCCGAACGCCGCCGCGTTCTCGTCGGTGTCCGGGACCAGCAGCGTCGTCCCGTCGACCGCGCACACCCGCCACCGGCGGTAGAACGCCCCCACTGTCCGCCGGGGCAGGGCCATCGGCACCGCGGCCTGTTCGAAAAGCAGCTTCACCGGCTCCGGCCCGAGCCGGTCCCGCGCCTTCGTGATCGCCGTCGTCGCCGGTACCTTCACCGGCCCCGCACTGCCGGACAGCCAGTCGTCGGCGAGCTTGACCTGCCGCATCACCTCGTCGTAGCCGTCCGAGGGGAACAACGCCAACGCGACCACATAGCGGACCATCAACGCCGCCGGCAGATCCCGCGTCCGCCGCTCACGCCGGCCCGCCTCCGCGACCACCCGGTCGACCAGCACGTCCGGGAACTGCGCGGCCAGCACCCCCAACCCGACCCGGTCCACCAACCGGTCCCCGGCCTTCTCCTTGACCTGACCACGCCTCGGCACAGCCAGAACCTACACGATCAGACCTTAAGTTCCTGGTATTG
>NZ_JBFLUG010000384.1:0-1475 GCF_041008525.1 Parafrankia sp. FMc2
CCGTTGCTCCGCATGCCTCGCATCCATCCGCGAGGAGCCGATGGATCAGCTCGTTGCCGCGAGAGGTGCCCAGGGTCGGCGCTCGGTCGGTGAGGGCTGCTGTGGGTTGTCGGTGTAACGGGATGCCATCGAATCGTGCGACCAGCGGTTTCCTACCATCACTGCGTTGGACGACGACCTGGAAGCATTTTCTCGGTCCGTGGTCCGTCTGCACGGTGGCTCGGTACTTTCCTGCCATCGCGTTGACGGTAGACCGATGCTTGCCCGCCAAGGTCTTCAACATGGAAGTCTCCATGTACCAGCGCAGTTTCTGGAGCCGGTAGACATCACCGGCAAGCAGGTAGTACTGGACGACGCCCCGATACTCGGCCTGATACTTCGAGACGATCGTGTAGTCGTCGCCATGAAGCATCTGTGGCCGCTGCGCGGGTTTACCGCGCCAGGAGTACAGGGCACACTTGGTTCTGATCACATCCGGGGGTATACGCAACCCGATCGCTCCGTTGACCGCCCGGCGACCCCGGGTGATCTTAGTATCGGAGTGTTGGGCCACGATATGGTAACCGAGGAAACGCGCCCGCCCGGTCTGAGCATGGGTAACGAGCGTCTTCTCGGTAGACAGCTCCAGTTTGAGGTCGTCATGGAGGAACTGCCTGATCCGCTGTGTGATCTCGTGCGCTTCGGATTTCGGCCCGCTGAACCCGAGTAAAATATCGTCCGCGTACCTCACGTACCGCAGTCTCCGGTAGTCAGGATCGCAGGGGTCCTGGCTCGGGAGCTGGCGGCGTTGCTGCCGCAGTCGGCGTAGTGCGCTGCGGTCCTTGTGCCGCCGGGCACGCGCGATCGCGTACTCAACCTGCTGGTAGGCAGGGTTAGTACTCCAGTAACAGTGATCCTTACGTGGTCGCGGCCCGCGTGACGTCTGCCTGGTTGGCTCGGATCCGGGCTCGGAAGTGGTAGTAGCGGGCGCGTGCCTGGTGGCTGCGGCGCCAGTCCGACCACCATGTGATCACCGAAGGTGGGATCACGGCCTGTCCGAACAGGGCGAGAACATGCCGGATTTCGTTAAGACTGAACGGGATCATCCTGGTCCCGGCTGGTTCCGCCGGCTCGGGGATCGCGAGGCCACGGCCCTCACGCTGGTAGCCCACCGCCCTCGTCGCCGGTGGGCGTTCCGGCGGGTCCTGCTCGCGGGTCTTCGCCGCAGTGACCGCGAGCCAGGCATGAGCGAGCATCGCCAACGTGATGTGCCGATACCAGGCGTGGTACATCCGGACCTGGAAATGGTCGAGACCGACCTCGTTCTTCGCCGCCTGAAAACACTCCTCTTGTCAACGGCCAGTTCGTGGTGGCTCTGGCACAAATTCCGTGACGGCCCGGTGGGCGGGCCGCACGAGGCGTCGTGGATCATGGCGAGTGGCTGTCCTTGACCCGATCCATGTCCTGTTCCCTCACTTCGTCGGCCTGGTCGTAGA
>NZ_JBFLUG010000385.1:0-1474 GCF_041008525.1 Parafrankia sp. FMc2
AACACCACCACAACAGTCCCGGAGATTACCCCGATTACTCTCGACGCGACCGAGTTCCAAGTCGCATAATATCGAAAGACGCAGAGTGAAACGCGAACCGATCTACACCACTCCACGGGGCACTATCCTATCCCCAGCCGGCGCCGCTTGCCTCCCGGCTTGGGGATCGTCACCTCGCGGACCGCGACCGGCTGGAACCCGCGAGTCCGCAGATCCTCTCGCAGGTCGGACAGGAACGCTGGCACTCCCCGCACGGTCTCGACGTAGTAGGCGGTTTCACCGTCCACGCCGGCCGTGCGCGCTCCCTTGTTCGTCCGCACCCGACGCCACGCCGTCACCAGCACCGCCGGGTCATAGACAAAGTTGTAGATATCATCGAACCGGCGCGTCCGATTATCGGACGCCCACCGATGCAGTTTGGTCTGGATCTTCAGTACCCCGTCCGCCGCCTCATCGACAGTCGGCCACGGCGCGCCGATATTCACCGACGACCTCCTGACATTCCAGTTCCTCCCCGCTCGATCTCGCTGTCCCCCTTCCCCATGTGGCCGGCTTTCCCGGCCTCCGAGTACTACGAGGACTCCGCCACCTTCCACGACCACCAGTCGACGACGGACCTGCCCGCCGCCGGCCAGAGCCGGCGGGAAGGGCGATCGCGGAAAGCTTCCCACGTTCACTGTGATTCGGTTGACAAGTGAGGCGCCCAGCTTTTCCCCTACAGCTTCGCCACGGGTACGCCGCGGACTTTCCCCATGGCCTTCACACCAGCAACTCCTCCGCGATGTGAAGTCACCCCGACCCTGTCAATCAGGGTGCGTACTGTCGCCCGGCCCATATCCGCCAGGTTGGAGCCGGTTCTGGACTTAAGGGGGTTCGACCACTGGTTCCTACATTCGTACGCCTTCCTGTCTCGCTTGCCGGACCCGAGCCGTCTGGCAGTGCCGGCCCGTCCCGTCGTTGTCGAGGCTGCTCCCACCTTCGCCGGCGTCCCCCGGATCAGGCTGCCTCCAGCTTCAGCGAGCCACCGCGATGACCCACCGGCAGGGTCCTTTCACCCCTGCCCGAACTCACAGCGCCTCGTGGCGCACGACGGGTTTCCAGTAAACCCCTGTTGATTCCATGCCCACGATCGTGACCTTGTTCTGGGTCAGCCAGTCCGCGAGGAGTCCCAGCGAACCGCCGGTCGTAGTGAACGTACGGACCTCGACTTTCGCGGGTCCTTTCGCGGGCTGGATCCGTACCGCCGCGGCCACCGTGTCCCGATGGACGTCGAGTCCCGCGCAGCGCGGGAACACCACTTCCACCCCTGCCTCCCTTCGACGCAATCTGTAGGCGCGTTACCCGGGGCAAGGCTCCGGCACGCTCTCGCTTTGACGGGTAGGTCGGGTTGGTCGGGTCTGCCTGGGTCGGGCTGGCCGTGACCGGTTCGTGGGGGCGGGCCGGTGGGACCACGTGTCGTTCGCAGACAAGCAGG
>NZ_JBFLUG010000386.1:0-1466 GCF_041008525.1 Parafrankia sp. FMc2
TAAGCGACGGGGGCGGGGCGGGGACTGTTCATGCCGCGTGGGGCTGTGGGCGTTCGACGAGCTCGCCTGCCTCGAACACCGCACCCGCGCGGACAAGGGCGACCAGGTGCGGGGCGTTGACCACGCGCCAGCGGGCTTGGGCGGACTCGATGAGTGTGAACGCCATGGCGAGTCCGGCGGCCCGACTACCCGGCCCTTTGGTGACCTTGGTGCGGTGGCGGACGGTGGCGAACGTGGACTCGATCGGGTTCGTGGTCCGTAGATGCACCCAGTGCTCGGCCGGGTAGTCGTAGAACGCCAGCAGCACCTCCAGATCGTCGGTGATCTTCGCGACGGCTTTGGGGAACTTCGCCCCGTAGGCGGCTGCGAACGTCGTCGCGGCCTGGCGGGCGTGGGTCTTGTCCTCGGCGTTGTGGATCTCCGCGAGGTGCTTCTTCGCTCCCGGGTGGGCGGACTTCGGGAGTGCGGCCAGGACGTTCGCGGTCTTGTGGATCCAGCAGCGCTGCTCGGCGGTGGCGGGGAAGACGTCGCGTAGCGCGGCCCAGAAACCCAGCGCGCCGTCGCCGACCGCGAGCACCGGTGCGGACATGCCCCGACGGGCGCAGTCCCGCAGCAGGTCCGCCCACGAGCCGGTCGATTCCCGGTAGCCGTCAGCGAGAGCGATGAGTTCCTTGCGGCCGTCGGCGCGCACGCCGATGAGGACGAGCAGGCACAGCCGGTCTTCCTCCAGGTGGATGTTGACGTGGATGCCGTCCGCCCAGATATAGACGTAGTCCACGCCGGACAGATCCCGGGCGGTGAACGTCTGGTAGTCGGCCTGCCAGCTGCTGGTCAGCCGGGTCACCGTGGACGCGGACAGGCCGGCACCTGAGCCGAGGAACTGCTCTAACGCGGGCACGAAGTCACCCGAGGACAGGCCGTGCAGGTACAGCAGCGGCAGCACCTCGGCGATCTTCGGGGAGCGGCGGCACCAGGGGGGCAGGATCGCCGAGGAGAACCTCTGCCGTTCGCCGGTGTCCGCATCGACGCGGCGGTCGTTGACTCGCGGCGCCTGGACATCGACCGCGCCGGCCGCGGTCATCACCTGCCGGGGCTGGGCATGGCCGTTACCGACCACCAGCCGGCGACCGCGCTCGTCACGCTGGTCGGCGAGTTCGGCGATGTAGGCGTCGACCTCGGCTTCCAGAGCGGCGGCGAGCATCCGCCGAGCACCTTCCCGGACGATCTCGTCGATCAGCAACGGTGCCGCCGCCGGACCATCGGCGGACGTGCTGTCCTCGGGTACTACCGTGAGCACGGGCGTGCCTTCCCGACCGACGAGTCAACGTCGGCCTGACTGAGCTTGTTGTTTAACTTGTCTGTCCTTCAGGTCCTGCGGCTGTTGACCTGTCCGTGGCCTTCCCGACTGGTTGGATGATCGCCTGTCGTCGGTTGGCGCGGCCGGGTGGGCGTCCGGGGCCGGGTCG
>NZ_JBFLUG010000387.1:0-1464 GCF_041008525.1 Parafrankia sp. FMc2
GATAGTGCCCCGTGGAGTGGTGTAGATCGGTTCGCGTTTCACTCTGCGTCTTTCGATATTATGCGACTTGGAACTCGGTCGCGTCGAGAGTAATCGGGGTAATCTCCGGGACTGTTGTGGTGGTGTTTTCCCCGCCGATCTGTCGCATGGATTCCTCGGACAGGTAACGCCGGTCAGAGACCTGCCACTCGTCGTGGGTCTCCATGAGCACGGCGGTCGCGAGGCGGAGCAGAGCTTCCCGGTTCGGGAAGATCCCGACCACGTCGGTGCGGCGTTTGACCTCCCGGTTGAGCCGTTCCAGCGGGTTGTTCGACCAGATCTTGCGCCAGTGCGGTTCGGGGAAGTCCGCGAACGCGGTCAGGTCCGCCTTCGCGTCGCGCAGCATCCTCGCGACCGCGGGGAACTTCCCGGCGAGCAGGTCGGCGACGGTGTCGACCTGGACGCGGACCAGTTCGGCGGTCGGCTGCGCGAAGACCGTCCCGATCGTGGCCGTCACCATCGACGCGGCGTGCTTGGGGACCCGGACCGCGACGTTGCGCTGGAAGTGGACCCGACACCGTTGCCAGCCGGCACCGGTCAGCACCTTCCCGACCGCGGCGGTCAGCCCGCGGTGGGCATCGGAGATGACCAGCCGCACCCCACCCGGACCGACCACCAGGCCCCGGTCCCGCAGCCCGCGCAGGAACTCGGTCCAGAACGCCTCGTCCTCGGAGTCCCCGACCTGCACCCCCAAGACCTCCCGGCGGCCGTCGGCCGACACACCGGTGGCGATCACGACGGCCTGCGACACCACCCTGCCGTCGAGACGGACCTTGCAGTAGGTGGCATCCAGGTAGACGTAGGGGAAGCCGACATGGTCCAGGCGGCGGGCCCGCCAGACGTCGGCCTCCCGGTCCAACGCGGCACAGATCCGGGACACCTCCGACTTCGAGATCCCCGTGTCCACCCCCAACGCGGCGACGAGGTCATCGACCTTGCGGGTCGACACCCCGTGCACGTAGGCCTCCATCACCACCGCGTGCAGCGCCACGTCGATACGGCGGCGCGGTTCGAGCAACGACGGGAAGAACGACCCCGTCCGCGTCTTGGGGATCCTCACCGTCAGATCCCCGGCAGTCGTCGACACGGTCCGTTCCCGGGAGCCGTTGCGCTGCGTGGTCCGGGTCGCCGACCGTTCGTAACGGGCCGCGCCGACGTGCGCGTCGGCTTCGGCGTCGACGAGCGCCTGCAAGCCGAACCGCAGCAGCTCCCGCATCACCTGACCGGCGTCGGTGTGCCGCAGCAGCTCCAGCAGACCGGATAGGGCAGAATCATCCAAGGCCATCGCGTGTGTCCTCTCCGTGGAACTTTGGTCGGTTCACACAGAGCTACACGCGGTGGCCGTCTTTGTCCCGGAGCGACACACCCCCACCCCGGACGATCAACCAGCCGATCCCGATCTACACCACGCGGTGGGACTCACCC
>NZ_JBFLUG010000388.1:0-1459 GCF_041008525.1 Parafrankia sp. FMc2
CGATTCTCAATGAAGTTGTCAAGTGGATCATGCTGTGCGGCGACTGTGGTGAGGGGCGGTGACGTGGGTTGATAGGCACGGTTGTCGCGGAGCAGTGCTCAGAGGACGTTGACGCGGCGGCGCGCGAGGGCGAGGACGGCCTGGGTGTGGCGTTTGCCCTCGGATCGTTTGCGGTCGTAGAAGGTTCGCGACTGGTCGTTGCAGCGGATGCTGACCAGCGCGGAGGTGTAGAACACGCGTTGCAGGCCCCGGTGGTGACGGCGGGGTCGGTGCAGGTTGCCGCTGATCCGGCCGGAGTCGCGTGGGGCGGGGGCCAGGCCGGCGTAGCCGGCCAGATGGTCGGCGGAGGTGAACGCGGCCATGTCACCGCCGGTGGCGGCCAGGAACTCCGCGCCCAGCAGCATCCCGATGCCGGGCATGCTCAGCAGGGCGGTGGCGTGTCGGTGACGGCGAAACCGGCCCTCGATGATCTTGTCGGTCTGCTTGATCTGCTCGTCGAGGGACATCACTGCCTTCGCCATGTCCGCGATGAGCTGCGCGGCCAGTTGCTCGCCGGGCAGCGTGACCTGCTGGGAGTCCGCGGCCGCCACGACCGCGGCGGCCAGTGCGGCGGCCCCGCGGACCTTCTGCGACCGCAACCATTGTTCGAGTCCGGCCGTGCCGAGCTGGCGGACGGCCGCCGGTGTCTGGACATGGGTGAGCAGGACCA
Source organism: Parafrankia sp. FMc2 (assembly GCF_041008525.1). NCBI lineage: Bacteria > Bacillati > Actinomycetota > Actinomycetes > Frankiales > Frankiaceae > Parafrankia > Parafrankia sp. FMc2. Next base: position 710 of record NZ_JBFLUG010000388.1, read on the forward strand.
GCGGTCCGCGGTTGGTCAGGTCCAGGGCGCGCTCGAGGGCGGGGCTGATACCCAGCAGCTGCTCGTGCAGTCGGTTGACCAGGCGGACGCGGTCGCTGGCGAGGTCACAGCGGCGGGCGACCAGCATCCGCAGCTCGACGATCAGCTCGTCGTCGACGCGCAGCGGGGACAGGTCACGGCGCATGCGGAGCTGGTCGGCGATGATCGCGGCGTCTTTCGTGTCTGTCTTGCCCTCGCCCCGGTAGCCGTCAGCCGCCCGGTTGACCTGGTTACCGGACAGGTAGAACACCTGCTGGCCGTGGGCGACCAGCAGTGCCAGCAGCAACGTCGCTGCGCCGGTGTTGACGTCGACGGCCCAGCGCACCTGGTCGGCCAACGCTGTGACCTGGCCGATCAGCTCCAGCAGCGCCATCTCGTCGTTGCCGACTCGGCGCGACAGCAGTCGGGCGCCGTCGGGGTCGATCACCACCACATGGTGGTGTCCCTTGCCGATGTCCACCCCGGCCCACGCACGTTCCACCCGTGTCTCCCTGCTCTGACCAGCACGTTGTCCCACAGACGACCTCGCCGGCTCATCCCTACGCAGCGATCAGGTCGCAATTCTCCATCAGCGGCCGGGTCGTCGAGGGGGCGCCGGGCGGCCAATCGACGCAAGCCACACGCACGGCAGATGACTGAGAGCCACACCCGACACCCCTGGGCCCCCGGACCTTACGACCGGCCCGAGTCGACCCAAGGAAGAAGGTAGGG
>NZ_JBFLUG010000389.1:0-1453 GCF_041008525.1 Parafrankia sp. FMc2
GTGCTGGTGGCGGTCGGTGCGCAGGATGTCCGCCAGCACGCGGGCGTCGCCGGGGTCGGACTTCGTGCCGGCCTGGCCGTGGCGTTCCCGGTAGCGGGCAACAGCGCGGGGATTGATCGCGAAGAGCGTCAGACCCGCGGACTGCAAGGCCACGACGAGCAGGTTCTTGTCTGTCTCGATCGCCACCGGCACGGTCGTCGGGTCGTCGGTATGTGCTGCCAGCAGCGTCATCAGCCCGGTGAAGCCCGCGATGCCGGTGTCGATCCGGCGACGTTGAAGAACCTGCCCTCCCTCGTCGAGGACGCAGACGTCGTGGTGCGCCTCGGCCCAGTCGATGCCGCAGGTGATGGTCATGGTCCTCCTCGAACCCGGCGGGAGCGTACGGCAAGCCCGCGGGTGCGTGCGGCGACCTAATGGAAGCGCTCAAGGCGCGGCATCTCACCAGCCGATCACCCACCCGGCGACTGGCAGGGCCACCGTCTACATTCAGGCCTCGACGGCCAGGTGCGGCAAGGAGTGGACACCGACCAGCGGCTCGTCCATCACCCTCGCACCCGACCTGGGCCGGTGATATCTCAGGGGCCCCTGCCAGCCACCAGCGGACACCGGACACCCGTCCGGCTCTCCCATTAGGTGATGTCACCGACCATCTTGGTGCCTGGGGCATCGGCGGTGAAGTCGCGCTGCAGCAGGTCGGGGATCACGGCGGGGCCCTGGCCCTGCTCGGTCAGGGTGTGCCGCCAGGGGCGTGGCTGGCAGGGCTCCAGGCTCTGCTCGCGCATGAGGGCCCGGACGAGCTCCAGACCGCACGGGCGGCCCCAGGCGCACAGGTCGGCATGCACGCGCCGGTAGCCGTAGGTGCCATCGGAGGCGGTGAACGACCGGTGGACGAGCGTGGCGAGCTCGCCGCGGCGGGTCGCGGTCGCGGAGGTGGGGCGGTCGCGCCATTCATAGAAACCGGAACGAGAGACCTGGAGCCAGGCGCACATCTGGGTGATAGATGGCACCGGTGTGGCGGTGTTCGTGGCGGTGCGGGCGGCGTACTCCGCATCGATGAACTCGAACGTGTCGCTCACCGATGATCCTTGGCGAAGTACGCCGGTCGGGTGGCCCGGGGGAATCGCACCCCCGGGCTCCCGCAGAGTCGGGTAGACCGCCGGCGAGGTGCCCGCTTCGCGGGTCCTTTTCCGTCGGCCTCCCGCCGAACGATACGTGCGCCTTTCAAGCGCATATCGCTCTCCAGTGGTTGTGCCGTGGATTGCGTGGTCGGCCGACCGGCGTGGATCGCTTCGTGACAGGGACGACAGACGACAAGCGTCTTACGTCGGGGTGAGTCCCACCGCGTGGTGTAGATCGGGATCGGCTGGTTGATCGTCCGGGGTGGGGGTGTGTCGCTCCGGGACAAAGACGGCCACCGCGTGTAGCTCTGTGTGAACCGACCAAAGTTCCACGG
>NZ_JBFLUG010000038.1:0-64989 GCF_041008525.1 Parafrankia sp. FMc2
GCTCGAACACCCCCAGCTCGAACACCCCCGCCGCCGACACGCAGGGCTCCGGCGAGGGCTCCGAGCCGGCGCCGGTGACGGTGGTCCTCTCCGCCCGCGGTGAGGCGGCACTGCGCGCCCATGCGGGACGTCTCGCCGCGCACCTCGGCCGCCATCCCGAGCTGCGCGGTGACGACATCGCTTACACCCTCGCCGCCCGCGCCCAGCTGCCCACCCGGGCCGCGGCCGTCCTCGACGGCCCACCGGCGCAGCGGACGTCCCGCCTGGTCCGGGCGCTGACGGCGCTCGCCGCGGGCCGGACGGCGCCTGGTCTCGTCCAGGGCACCGCCCCGCCCGCACGCCCCGGCGGCCGGGTCGCCCTCGTCTTCACCGGCCAGGGCAGCCAACTGCCCGGCATGGGGCGTGACCTGCACGCCGCCCACCCCGCCTTCGCGCGGGCGCTGGACGCCGCCTGTGCCGCGTTCGACACCCACCTCGACGAGCCGCTGCGCGATGTCATGTTCGCCGCCGCTGGCACCCGGCACGCCGCGCTCCTCGACGAGACCCTCTACACCCAGTGCGCCCTGTTCGCCTACCAGACAGCGCTGACCCGGCTGCTCGGCACGGCCGGCGTCGTCCCGCAGCTGCTGCTCGGCCACTCCGTCGGGGAGCTGACCGCCGCGCACATCGCCGGGGTCTGGACGCTGCCCGACGCCGCGGCGCTGGTCGCGGCCCGCGGGCGGCTGATGCAGAGCTGCCGCGGCGGCGCCATGGCCGCGCTCGGCGCCACCGAGGACGAGGTCCACGCGTCCCTCGCCGGACTGGCACGCCCCGCGGACATCGCGGCGGTGAACAGCACAGCGTCCGTCGTCGTCGCCGGCGACCCCGACGCCGTCACGGAACTGGTGGCCTACTGGGCCGGCCGCGGCCGGCCCACCCGCCGGCTCGCCGTGCGTCACGCGTTCCACTCCGCCCACATGGACCCCGTCCTGGACGCCTTCACCGCCGTCGCCGCGGGGCTCACCTACCATCCGCCGACGGTCCCGATCGTCTCCGCGCTGACCGGCCGGCTCACCGGCGACCCGGCCGAGACGCCCTCCCTCCCGGAGACGCTCCGCCACCCGGGGCCCCTCTGGCACACGGACCCGGCCTACTGGGTCCGCCACATCCGGGAGACGGTCCGCTTCGGCGACGCCGTCGCCCGCAGCAGGCGGGAACATCCGGCCGCCTACCTGGAGGTCGGCCCACGGCCGACGCTCACCGCGCACCTCGACGGCATCCTGGCCGACACCGCCGAACGGCACCCCGGCGGACCGTCAGCCCGCCGCGAGCCGGCGGAGGTGCGGGTGCCCCTGGTGGCGGCCACGGCGGCGAACCGGCTGACCGAGCCAGCCGCGCTGCACACCGCGCTCGCCGCGCTGCACACCCACGGCATCCCGGTGGTCTGGTCCGAGATCAACCATCCGGCGGTTCCCGGTCCCCTGTCGAGTGCGGGTGTGGGGGCCCGCCGGCCGGCCCACTGCGACCTGCCGGGCTACCCGTTCCAGCGGCAGCGCCACTGGATGGGCCCTGCGCAGGGCCCCGTGTCTCCGCCGGCCGGAGCCACAGCCGGAGCCACGGCCGGAGCCACGGCCGGAGCCGGCGCCACCGCCGCCGGCGCAGCCGCGGTCCCGACATCCGCGAACACCGCAGCGGGAGCGGAGACGTCCCGGCCGGGTCTGTCGCGGTACCGCACGCTCTGGCGGGCGCTGCCCGCCTCGGCGGCGGCGCCGCTCGCCGGAACGCCCGGCGTGGCGGCACCGCTGTCCGGCCGGTGGCTCCTGCTCCTGCCCCCGGCCGGGGTGAGTGCCGCCGAGGTCTCCCGCATCGGCTGGATGGTCGAGCGTCTCGGCGGTACCGCGGTCGAGGTCGTGCTGGGGCCGGCGGAGGCGGACGCGGACGCCGACCGGCGCCGCCTCGCCCACCGGCTCCGCGCGCTCGCCCCGTCCACCGGCGTCGGGGGGATCCTCTCGCTGCTCGCGCTGGACCCGACCCCGCATCCGGGGCAGCCGGCGCTCACCACCGGTTTCGCGCTCACCTGCGCGCTGGCGCAGGCGCACCACGACCTGGGACTGCAGGTACCGCTGTGGGTCCTGACCCGCGGCGCCGTCGGGACCGGCCCCGGCGACCCGGTCCGGGATCCGTCCGCGGCGCTCGTGTGGGGGCTGGGGCGGTCGCTGGCTCTCGAGCGTCCCGACGGCTGGGGCGGCCTCGTGGATGTGCCGGCCGACCTGGACGACGGTGCGCTCGCCTGGCTCGGCTCCGCGCTGGCCACCCCTGGCGGCGAGGACCAGTTCGCCGTGCGGACGTCCGCCCTGCTGGTACCCCGCCTTGTCCGGGAGGGCCCGGCACCCGGCCGTGACATCGGTGCCGGCGCCGGCGCCGACGCCAGCCGGGCCGCGGGGCCGCCAGCGGAGCTGCCGCTGGCCGCCGCCGGTACGACCGTGCTGATCACCGGGGGTACCGGTGCGCTCGGCGCCCGCATCGCCCGGGACCTCGCCCGAACCGGGAGCGGCCGCCTCGTGCTGGCCAGCCGCCGCGGACCCGACGCCCCGGAGGCCGCCGCCCTGCGCGACGCGCTGGCCGCGCACGGCACGGAGATCATGGTCCGGCGCTGCGACACCACCGACGGCGAGCAGCTCGCCGCCCTTGTCGACGAACTCATCGGCGACCGGGACGCCCCGTTGGGCGCCATCGTCCACGCGGCCGGTGTCAGCGGGCCGACCGCCGACCTGCACGAGCTCGACCTGGCGCGGATCGCCGCCGTCGTCGCGCCGAAGGCCGCCGCCGCCGAGCGGCTCCACCGGCTCGCCCCCGAGATTCCGCTGGTGCTCCTGTCCTCGATCTCGGCCACCTGGGGCAGCGCGGGCCAGGCCGCCTACGCCGCGGCGAACGCCCACCTTGACGCCCTGGCCGACGCGCGACTGGCCGCCGGCCTGCCCACCGTCTCCGTCGCCTACGGCCCGTGGGCCGACGCGGGGATGGGCGCGGAGCCGGCCCGACGCGACTACCTGCTGCGGCGGGGCCTGCTCCCGATCCCCTCCGACCAGGCTGTGGCCGCCCTGGCTCAGGCGCTGCGGGCCGGGAGCGGCCCTGACGGCGGCGCGCCGACGAAGATCGTGACGGTCGCGGACGTCGCCTGGGATCTGTTCCTCCCCGCGTTCACCGCCGCCCGGACGTCGCATCTCCTCGACGAGATCGCGGCCGAGTCCGGGGTGGCGGCGCCGGATCCGGCCCCCGGTCCGGGCCTGGAGCCCGCGTCGCGGCCGGGAGCAGGAACAGGACCGGGAACAGGTACGGGAGCGGGCGACTTCGGACGGCTGCCGGCCGCGGAGCGCGGCCGGGCGCTGCGTGACCTCGTGCAGGCGGCGGCCGCCGACATCCTCGGCCATGACGACGCCCAGGCGGTCGAGACCGGCCGGCGCTTTCTGGAGCTCGGCCTCGACTCGGTCGCCTCCGTCCAGCTCAGTCGCCGTCTCGCCGCCGCGACGGGGCTGCGGGTGGCCACCACGGCCATGTTCGAACACCCCACCGTCGCCGATCTCGGCGACCACCTCGCCGCGCTGCTCGCGGCCCAGCCCCGTGTCGCCACCACCCGTGAGAGCGGGCCACAGGACCGCGGGGAGCAGGTCGGAGTCCGCGGGCTCTATCGGCAGGCCTGCGCGGACGGCAGGTTCGCGGCGGGGGTCGGGGTGCTGCGCGCCGCAGCCAGGCTGCGGCCGACGTTCACCACCCCCGACGATCTCCCCGGCCGACCGGTACCGGTCACACTCGCCGCCGGCCCGGCGCAGCCGGTGCTGGTCTGCCTGCCGTCGATGGTCGCGCCCTCCGGGCCGCACACCTTCGCCCGGATCGCGCTGCACCTGCACGGCCGGCGGGCGGTGCACGCGCTGGCCCACCCGGGCTTCGGTGACGGTGAGCTGCTGCCCGCCACCGCCGACCTGGTGGTCGACCTGCATGCCGACACGATCGCCCGCCATCTCCCGGACACCCCGGTCGCGCTGGCCGGGTACTCGTCCGGTGGATGGCTCGCGCACGCCGTGGCGGCCCGCCTGGAGGCACGTGGCCTGGCCCCGGCCGCGATCGTCCTGCTCGACACGTGGCTGCCCGGCGACCGGATCCCCGAGGCCGACGTCGCCGAGGAGCTGCGCGGCATCGCCGTGAACGACCAGGCCTTCGCGCTCATGACGGAGGCGCAGGTGACTGCGCAGGGCGCCTACCTGGACCTGTTCGAGGGATGGCGCCCGGGCACGGTCCGGACGCCGATCGTCATGGTCCGCGCGGCCGAGCGCATGCCCCGGCGCGACGCCGAGCCGGGGCCGGCGACCCGGCCCGCGGCGCCCCCGGTCCCCGTCCCGGTCCCGGTCCCGGTCCCGGTCCCGGCGAGCATCTCGAGCCCCGCGAACCTCGAGGGTTCCCCGGGCGCGGTATCCCCGGTTGCCGGCGGTGCCGACGCCTGGGAGCTGGAGTTCGACCTCGTGACCACGGCGGGCGATCACCAGTCGATGATGAACGAGTACGCGCGGTCGACCGCCGAGACCGTCCATGCCTGGCTGAGCAGGCCCGGCCCGGGTGGCGGGCAGGGCGGACGCGGCGGTCGAGCCGGGGCCGGCGGACGCGGTGACCGCGGTGGCCGCCACGGCCACGGCCACAGCGCGGTGTCACGGCCGGTCGGCAGCGGAGCTGCCCGCTAGCCCTTGCGCCATGCCCCGCGCGGGGCATGGCGCAAGGGACACGGCCGAGTGGCCGGACGAATGTTTATCCCGGGTTTCCGAAAGCGCCAGCCAGAATACTCCGCGCTCGTTAGACTCGGTTCACGCAACCCGACGGGGAACATCCGGAGGCAGCGTGCCCGATCTGAGTCGTCTCAACTTCGGTGCGCCGGCGGCCGAACGCGACGTCCGGCGTGGGCTGGACGCGTATTTCATCGAATCCGCCGCGTATCGCAACATGAACGCGGGAACGAAGACGATCCTGGTCGCGAACCGCGGCGCGGGGAAAAGCGCCATTCTCAAGACGATGGCCCACCGCAATCGCGACCGCGGCGAGTCGGTGATCGAGCTCTCCCCGGAGGACTACTCCTACGAGTTTCTCAGCGGGGCCATGATCCGCGAGTCGGAGGGCGCCTGGGCCAAGCTGGGCGCGTACGCGGTGGCCTGGAAGTACCTGCTGCTCGTGCTCATCATGAAGGAGCTGACGAAGCGGCACGGCCGGATCAGGCGCGGCGCCGAGAGCCAGATCTACGCCTACCTTCGCGACAACCACCACGGTGGCAGCGTGACGCCGTTCGATGCGTTCGTGTCCTATCTGCGGCGCATCGAGTCGGTGAAGGTCGGGCGGGTCGAAGGCGGAATCCGGGCGCGGGAGCTGCAGAAACTTTACCGGCTGGAGGAGCTGGACCACCTGTTCGTCCCACTGGGCCGGCTGTGCGCGCGCGCCGGGGTGACCGTCCTCGTCGACGAGCTCGACCGGGGGTGGGACGCGAGCGAGGACGCGCAGGCCTTCGTCGCCGGCCTTTTCCAGGCCTGTATGACACTGAACGACCTCTCCCCGCGCCTGCGGGTCTACATGTCGCTGCGCCAGGAGCTCTACGACAACATTCCCGCCCTGTACGACGACGCGCAGAAGTTCCGCGACCTCATCGAGGTGGTCCGCTGGGACGAGCCGCAGCTGTGGCGGCTGATCGCCTGCCGCATCCGCCACACCGTCCCCGGGCTGACCGCGGCGAGCGACGACCAGTGCTGGGCCGCGGCGTTCCATGCTCCGCGCTGGTCGTTCCGTTTCATCGTCGACCGCTCGCTGCGCCGGCCGCGGGAGATCATCCAGTACTGCAGCCACGCGCTCGACCACGCGCAGCAGGTCAACGGCCGCAGCGGGCTGCGGATCTCCCGCCGCGACATCACGGCCGTGGAGGCCACCTACTCCGGTGAGCGGACCCGTGACATCGCGGCCGAGTACCGGTTCCAGTACCCGGGCCTGTTGAGCGTGTTCGAGGCGTTCCGTGGGCGGCGGGCGACGTGGACCCGGGAGGACCTGGAACTGCTTCTGCTGGACCTCGCCACCGGTTCGGTGCGGATCAGCCGGGAGGCCACCCGGTGGACCTCGGGCCGGGATCCCGACCAGCTGCTCGAGGTGCTGTGGAACGTGGGCTTCCTGCGCGAGTACAGCCCGACGTCCGCCGAGTGGGACGACGGGAACGCCCAGGTGCCGTACAGCTCGACCCGGGGCATGCCGGCGTTCGCCGTGCACCCGATGTTCCGCCAGCACGTCGGCACCCAGGACTGAGCGCACGCCCGCGCCCCGAACCGACCCGAGGCCGAACCGAACCGAACCGGATTGAGGCCAGCGCCCGGGCCCGGGGCCGGGGAGGTCGAGGCCGGGGAGGTCGAGGCCGGGCCAACGCGCCGGCCCGAACCGTGCGCCGCGGCTGTTACGCGCGGCAGCAGGGGTGCCACCGCGCATGTTCCTCCCCCGAGGGGGCCCGGAATGCCGATCCGGCAGATCGGCGGGTTTCACAGTGCCGCGGCCGGGAGGTGGGGCGACCATGGCAGTGGTTGGGAACGCGCCGGGGCGATCTCAGACCGCAGGTGCCCGCCACATGCGCTGGAGGACGCGATGCCCTACCGCTTCGACGCCGAGCTCGCGACGCTGGTCGAGATCACACCGAACGCCGTCCTCGACGACATCACGGCGAGCCGTGCGCGCGCCACCGAACTGATCCTGGCCGCGACCAGGGAGATCGACCTGACCGGTGTCAACATCATGGACACCAGCGTCCCCGGCCCGCCGGACGCCCCGGACGTGGCCGTGCGCATCTACACGCCGCTGATCGGCGCGCGCCCCGCGCCGGCCGTCCTGCACCTGCGCGGCGGCGGTTTCGTCGCCGGCGCGCTCGGCACCGATCATCGGGCGAACATCGAACTCAGCCGGAGCCTTGGCGCCGTCGTCATCGCGGTCGACTACCGGCTGGCCCCCGAGAATCCGTATCCGGCCGCCCTCGAGGACGGCTACGCCGCTCTGCTGTGGATGGTCGGCCGGGCTGACCGGCTCGGCGTCGACCCGGCACGGATCGCCGTGCACGGGGTGCACAACGGGGCGGGTCTGGCCGCCGCGCTGGCCCTGCTCAGCCGCGACCGCGGCGGGCCCGCGCTGTGCTGCCAGTGCCTGGACCGCCCGGAGCTGGACGACCGGCACACCGCCGCCCTGCGGACACCGGAACCGGCCCATGGGGCACGTGGCAGTCACCGCCCGGACCTCGCGGCCCGCTGGGACGCCTACCTGGGCGCGGAGGTCGTCGGAACCGACGAGGTGCCGGCCTACGCCGCGCCGGGCCGGGCCACCGATCTGCGCGGGCTCCCGCCGGCGTATGTGGCGGTGGTGGAGGGCGACCGCCTGCAGGACCAGGGCGTCGCCTACGCGGACGCGCTGCGCGCCGCGGGCGTGCCCGTCCAGCTGGGCCGCCAGTCGGGCGCGATGCCGGGGGCCGCGCCCGGCCGGTGCACCAGTGCACCGGGCGGTCGCCGCCGGCATCGCGGCCCGGTGGCGGCCACCGGGGTGGGCCGCGAGCGGGACGAGAAGATCACGTTCCTGCGCGCGGCGTTGAACATCCGGTACTGAGACGACAGTCGCTTCGCGGCGGCGCGGGTGCCCCGTACGCGGGGGCGGCGCGCTCGGCCGCGACGAGAGCGCTCAGCCGCGGCTGGTGTGGTGGGAACGGTCGGAGTGGCCGGCGTCCGCGTCGGTGCCGCGCGCCTGGCGCGGGACGTCCGGCGTCGACGCCGGGAGCGAAGCGGTGTGCCGGGTGTAGATGGCCTGGATTTCCTGCCGCAGCGTCGGCGAGACGTCTCCGGACTGGAGGATCTCGTTGAACAGGTACCGCTCGCGGCGGACGGCGCGGCGGGCGGCGAGCTTCCGGTACAGACCGGAGCGGTCGGAGAGGTGAAGGTTCACGGCTGCCTCCTGGCGACGTGTCCACAGAACGGCCGAATTTCCGCCGTCACCATCAATAATGACCCAGAAAGGCGCAGCAGTCCCGTTCCTGAGCGTGACGTCGGCCGCATTCGCGAGGGCTGGACGCGCCAGATGTAAGCCACGTCTATGCCGTGGGACACATTGCTGGAAAGCAGTCGTGCGCAACCACGGGAAATCGTGACGCCGATCACCGAAAGCGTTTCCGTGACTGGCGTCACGCGTTCTCGCTAATCCCCCGACAACAGGGCCGCGACGCCCCGGCGGGCGGCGCCCGGCGTTGTCCACCGCCCTGGCGCCGGCCGGCCCGGGCGCCCGGGCCGGCCGGCGCCCGCCCCCCGCAGTGCACGTGACCAGCGCCACACCGACCGCGGCCCGCTGTCGGCGAGCGGACTGACCCCCGCGGGACGACGGACCGTGCCACAGGTCCCGGCACAACGGGACAGTCACCTCTGGCAGACCGCCGGGAAGCCCACACAGGCCCGCCTTACCACACCTTTGATCACCACTCCCATCAGACAAGTCCGTGACGCTGTGGAGCGCCCGGCCTTCGGTGTCGCCATGGTGACTTAGCCCGGGTAATGCCCGTTGGTGGTAGCCACATACAATTCGGTCTATCTGATCCCATCCCGCCGCCCCGGGCGCGCGGGATGCCGACGCATCCAATTAGGAGGGCTCACATCGACCGCCACGAGCTCGTCGATCTCACGCGACGGGCGCTGAAAATAGCTACCGACAAAACCACCGACATGACGCCGGCGGAGGGTGGTGTGCCGGCCACGGCCTATACCGGCCAGGAGCAGTTCGAAAGAGAGCGCGAACTCGTCCGGCGCTCACCCCAGCTGGTCGGCTACAGCTCCGAGCTGCCGACCGCCGGGAGCTACAGCACAAAGACGGTCATGGACGTCCCCGTGCTCCTGACCCGCGGTGAGGACGGGATCGTTCGCGCCTTCCAGAACATCTGCGTCCACCGGCAGGCCCAGGTCGCCTCCGGCTGCGGCACCGCGGAGCGCTTCGTCTGCCCGTGGCATGCCTGGACGTATGACGCGCGCGGCGAGTTCGTCGGCGGTCCTGGTCGGGAGGGTTTCCCGGCGACGCTGAACGGCCGGGCCCGCCTCACCGAGCTGCCCGCCGCCGAGCACTCCGGCTTCCTGTGGGTGGGGCTGGACCCGCAGGCCGGCCCGCTGGACATCGACACCCACCTGGGGCCGCTCGGCCCGGAGCTCGCCTCCTGGGGCATCGGGAACTGGGCGCCGGTCGGCGAGAAGGTGCTGGACGCACCGGTCAACTGGAAGCTCGCCCTCGACACCTTCGCGGAGAGCTATCACTTCGCCACGGTGCACAAGGACACTTTCGCCCAGATCACGAAGAGCAACTGCGCGCTGTTCGACTCCTACGGACCGCACCACCGGTTGATCTTCCCGATGAAGCACATCACCGACCTCGCGAACCAGCCCGAGGAAGACTGGGTGCCGCTGAACAACTTCGTACTCATCTACGCGTTGTTCCCGAACATCGTGCTGTCGGTGACCGTCGCGAACGGCGAGATCTTCCGGGTGTATCCGGGTGACCGTCCCGGCCATTCGGTGACCGTGCACCAGAACGCGTCGTCCATGGACTGCAGTGACGAGGCGACCGCCGAGACGGCGCGGACGATCTTCGACTACGCGCACGACGCCGTGCGCGACGAGGACTACGCTCTCGCCGCCCGGGTGCAGGAGAGCATGGCCTCCGGCGCGCGGGCGGACATCGTCTTCGGCCGCAACGAGCCGGGGCTGCACCACCGCCACGAGTCCCTCGCCGACGCGCTGGCCGCCGACCGCTGACCGCCGCCCGCAGGGCACTGGCCGCCGCCCGCAGGGCACCCGGCCGCGCAGGCCGCCGGCTACCGACCGGCGGCCGCAGGACGTCGCGTGACCGCCGGCTGCCGGCTACCGGCCGGCGGCTGCAGGGAAAGGGCCCCGCTGATCCGGGGCCCTTTCCCTGGATGTCCCGCCCAGCTGGTCAGACGAGGGTGGCGATGGCGTCGTTGAAGGTCTTCGACGGACGCATCACCGTGGTGGCCTTCACCGGGTCGGGCTGGTAGTAGCCGCCGATGTCGGCGGGCGAGCCCTGCACCGCGAGCAGCTCGTCCACGATGGTCTTCTCCTGCGAGCTCAGCGTCTCCGCGAGCGCGCTGAACGCCTGCGCGAGCGCCGGGTCGGCGGTCTGCGCCGCCAGCTCCTGGGCCCAGTACAGCGACAGGTAGAAGTGGCTCCCCCGGTTGTCGATCCCGCCGACGCGGCGGGTCGGCGACTTGTCCTCGTTGAGGAAGGTCGCGGTGGCCCGGTCGAGGGTGTCGGCCAGGACCTGCGCGCGGGCGTTGCCGGTGGTCTGCGCGAGGTGCTCGAAGCTGACGGCCAGCGCCAGGAACTCGCCGAGGCTGTCCCAGCGCAGGTAGTTCTCCTTGACCAGCTGCTGGACGTGCTTCGGCGCGGAGCCGCCGGCGCCGGTCTCGAACAGGCCACCGCCGTTCATCAGCGGCACGACCGAGAGCATCTTGGCGCTGGTACCCAGCTCCAGGATCGGGAACAGGTCGGTCAGGTAGTCACGCAGCACGTTGCCGGTCACCGAGATGGTGTTCTCGCCGCGGCGGATGCGCTCCAGCGAGAAGGTGATCGCGTCGACCGGCGCCTTGATCTCGATGGTCAGGCCGGCGGTGTCGTGCTCGGGCAGGTAGGCCCGGATCTTCGTGATGAGCTGGGCGTCGTGCGCGCGGGTCTCGTCCAGCCAGAACACCGCCGGGTCCCCGGTGGCGCGGGCGCGGGTGACGGCGAGCTTCACCCAGTCGCGGATGGGGGCGTCCTTCGTCTGGCAGGCACGGAAGATGTCGCCGGCGCTCACCGCCTGCTCCAGGACGACGGTGCCCGCGGCGTCGACGAGACGCACCGTGCCGGTGGTCGCGATCTCGAAGGTCTTGTCGTGGCTGCCGTACTCCTCGGCCTTCTGCGCCATCAGGCCGACGTTGGGCACCGAGCCCATGGTGGCCGGGTCGTAGGCGCCGTGCGCGCGGCAGTCGTCGATGACGGCCTGGTAGATGCCGGCGTAGCTGCTGTCCGGCAGGACGGCGAGGGTGTCGCCCTCGGCGCCGTCCGGGCCCCACATGTGGCCGGAGGTGCGGATCATCGCCGGCATGGAGGCGTCGACGATGACGTCGCTGGGCACGTGCAGGTTGGTGATGCCGCGGTCGGAGTCGACCATGGCCAGGGCCGGGCCACCGGCCAGCTCGGCCTCGAAGGAGGCCTTGATCTCCGGGCCCTCGGGCAGGGCCTCCAGGCCCTTGAGGATGCCGCCGAGACCCTCGTTCGGCGTCAGGCCGGCGGCGGCGAGGGTGGCGCCGTGCCGGGCGAACGTCTCGGGGAAGAAGGCGCGTACGACGTGGCCGAAGACGATCGGGTCGGAGACCTTCATCATCGTGGCCTTCAGGTGCACGGAGAACAGCACGCCCTCGGCCTTCGCCCGGGCGACCTGCGCGGTGAGGAACTCGCGCAGCGGGCCCACCCGCATGACGGAGGCGTCGACGACCTCGCCGGCGAGCACCGGCACGGACTCGCGCAGCACCGTGGTGGTGCCGTCGTCACCGGCCAGCTCGATGCGCAGCGTGCCGTCGGCGGCGATCACCGCGGACTTCTCGGTGCTGCGGAAGTCGTCGGCGTCCATGGTCGTGACGTTCGTCTTCGAGTCGGCGGACCAGGCGCCCATGCGGTGCGGGTGCGACTGGGCGTAGCCCTTGACCGAGGCGGGGGCGCGGCGGTCGGAGTTGCCCTCGCGCAGCACCGGGTTGACCGCGCTGCCCTTGATCCGGTCGTACCGGGCGCGGATCTCCCGCTCCTCGTCGGTCTTCGGGTCGTCCGGGTAGTCCGGCAGGGCGTAGCCCTGCTGCTGCAGCTCCACGACGGCCGCCCGCAGCTGCGGGATCGACGCCGAGATGTTCGGCAGCTTGATGATGTTCGCCTCGGGCGTCTTCGCCAGGGCACCGAGCTCGGCGAGCGCGTCATCGATGCGCTGGGACGGGTCGAGGTGCTCCGGGAAGCTGGCGATGATCCGCCCGGCCAGGGAGATGTCCCGACTCACGACGCCGACCCCGGCCGTCGACGCATACGCCTGCACCACCGGCAGGAACGAGTACGTCGCCAGGGCGGGCGCCTCGTCGGTCTGCGTGTAGATGATCACCGAATCAGTCACCGATACTCCGCTTCGCGTCTACTACTTCGTGTCGTATCAAGGTATGCCCTGCCCGTCCCGTGCCCGGGCGGCGGACATGGACGCGTGTGGCACAGCTCGTCCGCCTCCCCGCCCCGGCCATCCACTGTCGCCGCCCTCCGGCCCGCCGCGCCACAGTTCGCGCTGCTGGCAGGCAGGCCGGAGCACCGCCGCGAGCGGACCCGGGCCTGCCCGGCGGGCCAGGACAGCCGTCAGGGCGCCGCGCGGGCCAGCGACGCAGGCGAAAGTCGGTAAGGTCAGCCTAACTACTTTCCGCTGACGCGGCGACAAGTGGGACCAGACCGTCCACGAGGACGTCCGGGGTGCCGAAACGGTGCGCGGTCAGGCTGACGGACTGCTCCCGCAGGAACGGCAGCAGCTCCAGGCATCCGCTCTCCGTCACCGGGCCGCCGTGGACGACGATCTCCGGCCGGCCGCGGGTCACCGACTCCACAGCGGACACCGCCGACACAGCGCCGGCGTTCCCGCCGACCAGCCGCAGCCGCAGCTCCCGGCGCCGGGCCGCCGCCCGGCCGACCCCGGCCAGCCAGTCCGCGCCGCTCTGCTCGCGCCAGGTCACCCCCAGCTCGGTGAACGCGGCCCGCAGCGGCTCCGGCAGGCGCTCCGCGGTGGACACCCGCACGGCCGAACCGGCCCGCAGTCCCGCGGCCACCACCCGCACCAGAGCGAGGACGTCGCCGTCCGCCGCAAGCCGGACCTCGACCGGCACCGGGTGGTACCGCAGCACGTTGCGCTCCGCCGTGAGCCCGCCCACCTCCCGCGGCACGCAGTAGCTGCCCGCCCAGGCCACGGCATCGCTGCCCAGCGCCCGCTCCAGCCCCGCCAGCGCGTCGGCCGGGCCCCCGACGTCGCCGACCGCGCCGGGCGAGCCGACCTCCCGGGCCGCGGCCAGCAGCCGACGGGCCGGGCCGGCGAGGCCGGCGAGGCCCGGATCGGCGGCGGCAGCGGCGGCAGCGGCGGTGCTCGGCCGGCTGGTCCAGTCGCCCAGGGCGTACAGGTAGGTGGGGCCGCCGGCCTTGCTGCCCGGCCCGACCGCCGACCGCTTCCACCCGCCGAAGGGCTGCCGCCCGACGATCGCCCCGGTGATGCCCCGGTTCACGTACAGGTTGCCGGCCTCGACGTGCCGCAGCCAGTAGGCCAGCTCGTCGGCGTCGCGGGAGTGCAGTCCCGCGGTCAGGCCGAAATCCACGTCGTTCTGGATCTCCACGGCCTCGGCGAGATCCGCCGCCGTCATGATCCCCAGCACCGGGCCGAAGTACTCCGTCCGGTGGAACTCCGAGCCGCGGGCCACACCGTCACGCACCCCCGGCGACCACAGCCGGCCGTCCGCGTCCAGCCGGCGGGGCCGCACCAGCCAGCGCTCGCCAGGCCCGAGCGTCGTCAGCGCGGCCAGCAGCTTCCCGGACGCCGGCTCGATCAGCGGGCCGACCTGCGACGCCGCCTCGTGCGCCGGCCCGACAACCAGCGAGCCCACCGCGTCGACGAGCTGGTCACGCAGCCGGCGCGACCGTGCCGCCGAGCCGACCAGGATGAGCAGCGAGGCGGCCGAGCACTTCTGCCCGGCGTGCCCGAACGCGGAGGCGACGACGTCACGGACGGCCAGGTCGACATCCGCACTCGGGGTGACCACGATCGCGTTCTTGCCGCTGGTCTCGGCCAGCAGCGCCAGGTCCGGACGCCACGAGCGGAACAGCTCCGCGGTCTCGAACGCCCCGGTCAGCAGCAGCCGGTCGACCCGCGGGTCGCTGACCAGCGCCTTCCCGAGCTCCCCCTCGTCGACGTCAACGAACCGCAGGACGTCGCGGGGCACCCCGGCGGCCCACAGCGCCCGTGCCAGCACCGCGCCGCACCGGCGAGCCGGGCCCGCCGGCTTGAGGATCACCGACGAACCGGCGGCCAGCGCCGCCAGCGTGGAACCGGCGGGGATCGCCACCGGGAAGTTCCACGGCGGCGTCACCACGGTGAGCCGCACCGGCCTGAACACCGCCCCGTCGACGTCGTCCAGCTCCTCGGCGCGCGCCGCGTAGTAGCGGGCGAAGTCGACGGCCTCCGACACCTCCGGATCGGCCTGGTCGAGCGTCTTGCCCGCCTCGGCGACCATCACCTCGACCAGCTCGCCGCGGCAGCGTTCCAGCTGGTCGGCCGCCCGCAGCAGCACCTGCGCGCGTCCCGCCCCACCGAGCGCCGCCCAATCAGGACCGGCCGCCACCGCACCGGCGAGCACCTCGTCGAGCGCGGCCCGCGTCCGCACGGCGGCCCGCTCGACGAGGTCGGCACCGAGAGTGGACGTCCCCGCCCGCAGCAGGATGCGCCGCGCCCACGCCCGGTTCGCCGCCAGCGACGGATCGGTGTCCGGCGCGTTCCGGAACCCCCCTCCAGGCCGGAACCCCACTCCAGAGATGTCCGCGGCCGACCCCACGGACTGGAGCTGCCGGTTCTGCGTACGGCGCGCAGCCGGCGATACGGCCAGCTCGGCCTCGAGCCGCGCCAGGGAGGCGCGGAACCGCCGCTCCTCCCGCGCGAACAGCAGACCGTCGCCGGCCAGGTCGAAGACCGCCGACATGAAGTTCTCCTGGCTGGCCCCCTCCTCCAGCCGCCGGACCAGGTAGGCGATGGCGACGTCGAACTCCGCCGGCCGCACGACCGGGGTGTACAGGAGCAGCCCGCCCACCTCGCGCGCCACCACCCGGGCCTGCGCCTGCGCCATCCCGCGCAGCATCTCGAACCGCAGCCCGTGCCGGACCCCGCGCCGCCCGGCCAGCACCCAGGCGAACGCGAGATCGAACAGGTTGTGCCCGGCGACGCCGATGCGGACGGCGTTCACCCGCTCCGGCCGCAGCGCGTACTCCAGCAGCCGTTTGTAGTTGGCGTCGGTCTCCTCCTTGGAGCCGTACGGCGCCGCCGGCCAGCCGCGCAGCGACGCCTCGACCCGCTCCATCGGCAGGTTCGCGCCCTTGACGATCCGCACCGTGATCGGCGCACCGCCGGCCGCGACCCGGGCCGCGCTCCACTCCCCCAGCCGCACCAGAGCCCCCAGCGCGTCGGGCAGGTAGGCCTGCAGGACGACCCCGGCCTCCAACCGGTGCAGCTCCGGCCGATCGAGCAGCGCGGTGAAGACCGCGATCGTCAGGTCCAGATCCCGGTACTCCTCCATGTCCAGGTTGATGAACGTGGCCGGACGGGTCGCCGCCGCCTGCGCGTACAACGGCCGCAGCGCCTCCACCACCTGGGTGACCGTCTCCTCGAAAGCCCAGGGAGCATGCGGAGCCGTACTCGCCGACACCTTGATCGACACATGGTCGACGTCCGCCCGCTCGACGAGCGCCCTCGTGCCGGCCAGCCGCCGCGCCGCCTCCCGCTCGCCGAGCACCGCCTCGCCCAGCAGGTTCATGTTCAGCCGCACGCCCGGCCCGCGCGCCGCCGCGATCGCCGGCCCCAGCCGCCGCTCGGTGGCGTCGACGACCAGATGCCCCACCATGCCGCGCAGCGCGCGGCGCGCCACCGGAATCACCAGCCACGGCGCCACCGGCCCCGCCACCCCACCAGCACGGACCGCCGCCCGCAGATGCCAGGGCAGAAACCCGGGCGCGGACGGCGCCAGCCGCGCCAGGTTCCGCGCCGCGACCCGCCTGTCCTCGGGCCGGATCACCCCGTCGACGAACCCGACCGTGAACGCCAGGCCCCCCGGCTCCCGCAGCACCCCCGCCAGCCGCGCCGCGGCAGCATCAACCGGTTCCGCCGCGGCCTCGGCCACCCAGCGGCGGGCAAGCTCCACCGCCTCGTCCGCCGCGGTGGCGAGCTCGGACTCGGTGGTGCTGCGAGCCGCGGTCATCGGGCGCCTCCAGGTCCTCGTCGCCGATGCGAATCACCGGCGCACCGGGCCCTACCCAGTGTGAGCCTGGACCACTGCCATGCGGGTCATCGACACAAGGATCAAGATCATAAACCTGGGCCGGCTCCGTCAACAGCGTTGACTATCTGGTTCGTGACCGCGAGGGTCCGCCCCGAGCCGTCCGCCGCACTGGCCACGGGGCATTACCCCGTCAGGAAACCCGGCCAGCGCGGCGTCCGCCACAACACTCCAGCCACGACCAGACTCGCCAACCCCCTGAAACCCCAGGCCACACTTGATCCAACCAGCGGAAGTGGCACTGGGGCCCGGCGGGAGCCTCCGGATCCGGCACCTGCTGGGCTGTCGCACTCATCCGGAGATGATCTCCGGGAACACCCTCAGGGTCACAGCTCCAGACTCAGAAACAGCCCCGTCTCGCCGTGACAGAGAGGCCCTGGAGCTTCTCTGGCGATTACTTCCTCGGCACCTTGTACTTGTCGTTCGCCCAGAACCCGCCTGCGAAGTCAGGGTTCTGGTACTCGATGAAGCGCGGCACGAGAGCCGGGTTGATGTCGGTGGCGCGACGGTTCAGGTCGGCGGGCGCCGTGCTCGGCCAGACGCCGGTGCGCACGCGCTCGTTCATGGTTTCGATGGCCGCCACGGACTCGTTGGCCCGGAATGAGCAGTGGCCGGCACCGTTGACGTGGATCAGCCTTACGAGGTTCCCCTTGCCGTGCTTCGTTGCTTCCTGGACATACCCGAAGTTCGCGGCCGGCTGTATCAGCGGGTCACCGATCAGGTTGTTCATCAGGAAGGGCCGCTTCGGCTTTGTCGTGTAGTCCCCGTGAAGGCTGATCTCCTCGACGGCGGCCGGGTCGGCTGCGATCCGGGGCGCGTTGTTGACCGTCCCCAGGTCGGCGTCCAGGTTCAGCCCGGCCTGCTGGTAGAACTTGCGCACCGCCGCCTGCTGCTCGGGAAGGGTCTGCTGGTAGCAGATCTTCCTGTAGTCGAACCCGGTGGTCCAGTTGAAGGGCTGCCCACCGACCTGCTGCTCCTGGTTACGGCGTGTGTTCACGTCGAAGGAGTACATGTTGCGCAGCGTGTCGTACATGTACGCCTGCACCTGGTCGAGGTTGGTGATGTCCGGCGGGGGCAGGGCGGTGCTGGTCCAGGTGTTCATCTGGCCCAGGGTCAGCGCCAGTGCGATGCGCGCCCTGCCTTCGGGGGTGGCCTGCGCCGCGTCGATGGCGGCCCGCCAGCTGTTGGCGTCAGCCTGGAAGTTCGTCCCGGGGTGCTGGACGATCGGCAGGTTGATGTCGAAGAAGATTTTCGCCGCGAACAGGGAACTCAGCCTGGGCGTGAGGTACGGGATGTATCCGGGTGTGGTGCAGTTCGCCACGGCGCCGTCGATCCGGTCGGGATAGCGTTCCGCGATGTATCCCGCGACCACGCCGCCGGTCGATCCGCCGGTGGAGATCACGTACTGCGGCTTGCCGTAGCGTTGCGTGAAGACGTCGATGACCTGGATGAGCTGCGCTGCCGACACCCGCGAATCGCGGCCGCCCTGGTCGAAGGGGATCCGCCGGACACCGGCCGCGGCGTAGCCGCGGTTGTACAGCGTGGTGTAGCTGCTGCCGACTCCTCCGGTGACGAAGTCCAGGTCCAGAAGCAGCGTGCCGTTCCACCCGCGGTCCGGCATGGTGATCCGCCAGTCCATGCCGTCGGGGAGCAGCCCGGTGGTCGTGGTGACCGGGACGTCCTCGGCGGCCGATGCCGGCGTTGCCGCGATGTGTCCCGTAACGACAAGGACGACAGCCAGCACGGCAGCCAGCACGCCGCTTCGCGCAGAGCGCGAACGTAAGCGTAAGCGTAAGGGGGGGTTGCCATGAATCGCCTCCGTATATACGAACTAACGGACGAATATACGGAATATAGCGGGCCGACCACGTCAGGTCAACCTAAGAACGTGTCTCACGTCGCGTGCGGAAGTTCTGCCAGTGGGTGATCGCGGCCGCGAGGCGGGGAACCCGAGGATGTTGTGGCCGTTGCGTTCGTGACGCAGAGCCAGCCGGCAATAGCCGCCGACCGGAGCGAGGGCTCTCTCGGCTTTCCGGTGGCAGCCCGGCCCCGTCGGTCAGAACACGGATTGTCGAGTCCGGTTTGCCGCGATCGCCCGGGTTCGGACCAGTCAGGCTACCTCTTCTTCACCCGGCGGCTGGCCGTGCCCACGACCAACCCACGACCACCGGACGCCGACCCGGGCCCGACCACCTGCTCGTTCCCCTGCCGATGGGACTCGACTTCAGACGCTTGTCACTTCGACCGGGATCGGCGGCCGATCCGCCGCAGAACGCGGCCGGCGAGCCGGAACCGGAGTGATGCGCGCCGCGGCGAAACGGGAAGTTTCCCCCTTTCGAATCCGGACGACGGACAGATGCATGCCTTCGCCTCGAAACGACGGTTCGACACAGCCCGAGCCGAAGCGACGGACAGCGTGTCACGGGCGCACTGGAGAAGGTCTGGAGAATGTGTCCGGCGAACGGGCCCGGACAAACCTGGTTCGGTCGCCACTGGCGCCGGACGGAAAGACCGGCCCGGGCCACACAGGGCGGGGAATGCCGGCCGGAAGACAGCCGAAGCGGCCGGCAGTCCATCCGGTCGACATGTCGCGGCCCGACGATGACTGGAGCGGCGGCATCGACCAGCGGCTGTCCAGCCGGTCGCTACCCGGGCCTTGGGCCGGGGCCGGGGCCGGCCTCGCCCACAGCCACGCCGATGGCCGGAGTGCGCGCGACGACGGCGAAGCCCCGCACCCGGAGCGTCCCGGTCACTACTGACCGCGCCCTGACCGCGTGTCCGTCCACCCCACCCGATCCGGACCACTCGGAAGGAATGCTTCCGTCCCACCCACGACTTAAGTTAACCTTCCCAAAAAACTAGGTCGGCGGGGAGGACACCGCGTGGTTCGTCCCGTACCGGTGGCGCCAGCACCCGTAGCAGGAGAGGCCCTCCTCACGCAGGGCGCGCTCCGCCATCAGGAACTGGCGGACGTCGGCGTTCATCGCCGACTCGTCGACGATGAACGCGCATGCCCGGTCCCCGTGCTCGTCCGACGCGGTGATCGCGGCCTGCGCAAGCCCCCTCGGCCGATCCCGCGGGCCCTTGCGGCCAGGCCAGTTCAGCCGCACCCCGGCCGGAGCGTTGATCTCCTGGACATCGCCGGGCCCGGGAACCTCGAGGAACGCCTCGCCACGCACATCGCGCGGCAGGGACTCGCAGATCCCGGCGACAGCCAGCAGGCCGCTCTCGTCGCGGACGAGCAGGCGCCACTCGACTACGGCCGGCTGGCCGTCGAAGTTGGCTCTTCTCCCCCGAGGTCGGCGTTGCGGCGCCGGACGGCTACACAACCCGCCCAAAGGTGGCCTTTTTAGTTTGGTTAGGCTAACCTAAAGCACCTCTGGAGGAGTAGGGGGTGCAATGAGGACTGGGTTCATCGGGCTCGGCACGATGGGACGCCCCATGGCCAGACGACTGCTGGCCGGCGGGCACCAGCTCGCGTGCGTGTCCCGGTCAGCCGGGCCCGTCGGCGAGCTCGCGGCCCTCGGCGCCGAGCCCATGCCGTCCGCCGCCGACGTCGTGGCGCGATCGGAGATCACTTTTCTGTGCCTGCCTGACGATGAGGCGGTCCGCTCGGTCGTCACGCAGTGCCTGCCGGTCGTGCGCGGCCGCACGATCGTCGACCACTCGACAGTCGGCCCCGAGACCGAGGCGGACCTCGGCAGGCTGGTGGCCGAGGCAGGCGGCAACTACCTCGACGCACCGGTCTCGGGCGGCCCGCAGGGAGCCGAGGCAGGCACGCTCGCGGTCATGGTGGGCGGCGACAAGAGCGTCTTCGATGCCGCCCGGCCTGTCATCGGCGCCTACGCCAGCTACGTCGCCCTCGCCGGCGAGGTCGGCGCCGGCCAGGTCGTCAAGCTGTGCAACCAGGTGCTGGTGTGCGCCCAGCTGCTCGCGCTGGCCGAGTGCGCCCAGGTCGCCGAGCGGTCCGGGGTGGACCCCGCGGCCCTGTACGACGCGCTCAGCCGTTCCACCGGCGACAGCTTCATCGCGCGCTCCCGCTTCCCGGTGCCCGGGGTCGCGCCGCACAGCCCGGCCTCGAACGACTGGCGGCCCGACTTCACGACAGTGCTGATGCACAAGGACATCGACCTGGCCTGGGCACACGGCAACCGGGTCGGTGCGCCGCCACTGTCAGCCCTGCGGGCCCGTGACCTGCTCGCCGAGAACATCCGGTCTGGCAACGGCGGGCTCGACTTCTCCTCCTTCGCCACGCTCGTGCCCGACCACCCGCGGCAGGAGACGCGATAGGCACTCCCCGCTCACCTGGCCAACGGGACGTCGTCACCGGCCGGGAACGATGAGGAAAGAGGCTCACTGATCTACCCGCCGCGAGGACGGGGGGTCCGCGCTGGGAGCCGTCCGGCCTCGCCGGACGCGCCCATCGCTGCCCGTCAGCGGCCGGTGCCGCACCAGCCACCGTTTCTCCCCCGGCCCCCGACACCGACCGCGGCCAGCCAAGCCCCGACTCAACGTGGAGTTCTGCCATGCCTACGCAAAGCGCCCCCACCGAGCCGGCCGCCACCACCCGGCCCGACGAGGACATCCTCCTGCCACGGCTGCGAGTCACCGGCCTGTCCGCGGCGGTTCTCGCGGTCCCGGCCCCGCCGCTGCCCGAGATGCCGAAGCCGTTCGGGCTTCGGACCGTCGACGCCGACGCCGACGCCGAGATGGTCTCGGAGTGGATGAACAGCGACCTGCTCATCCACACCTGGAACTCCGCGTGGCCGACCGAGCGTTGGCGCAGCTACATCCAGGCGCAGCTGGACAGCGGCTTCTCCCGCCCGCTGATCCTGAGCTACGAGGGCACCGTTGTCGGCTACCTGGAGCTGTACCGGGCCTCCCGCGACACCATCTCCACCTTCTACGACGGCGACCCCTGGGACCTCGGCCTGCACGCCGCGGTCGTGGCCCGCTCGGCCATGCCACCCAGCGGGATCGCCGACGGGCTGGACGCCCTCGTCGAGAGCGTGTTCCAGGCAGAACCGCGGTGCCGCCGGGTCATGTTCGAGCCCGACCACCGCAACACCCCTGCCCGGATCGTCTGCGAGCAGGTCAAATGCCAGCGGCTCGGCATGCACCACATGCCCACCCGCCAGATCGCGCTCTACGCCTGGCCGCGCGACCGGAACGACCCACCGCCCGCCTACCAGCCCCTCGAGGCGTCCGCGCCCGCCGGCTGACAACGACACCTGACCTATGGACTTCGCGGACTCGGGAGGCCGAGAAGGCATGGACGACACCGACCGCAGGCGCGCCCTGCTGCGACAGAAGCTCCTCGCGCGCGGCCTGGCCCACGCGGCGACGGCCGCCCCACCGGCGCCCCGGCGCGGCGGCGACACGCGCTACCCGCTGTCATCGGGCCAACGACGCATGTGGTTCCTGCACCAGGTCGACGCCAGCCGCGTCGACCTGAGCGTCGGCGTGGCCATCCGGCTGGTCGGCGGCCTGGACCCGGACCGGCTGGCCCGGGCCGTCACCGCCGTCGCGCGCCGGCACGAGATCCTGCGCACCACGTACCACGCGGACACCGACGGCACGCCCTACCAGGTCGTCCACGAGGAACCGGCGATGGGGCTCGCGACCGACGACCTGCGCTCGCTGGCGGCGGACGCTCGGGACGAGCGGGTACGGGCGCTGGCCACGGCCGAGTTCGCCCGCCCGTTCGACCTGACCACCGACGCGCCGCTGCGGCTGACCCTCCTGCGCACGGGCGAGGCGGAGCACGTCCTGGTGCTCGTCGCGCAGCATATCGCCTGGGACGACGAATGCTGGGAGCCGTTCTTCGCCGACCTCTCCCAGGCGTACCGCGACGGCGCGGAGAACCCGGTTCCGCCCGCGCAATACCTCGACCTGCAGGTCCTCGGCCCGTCAGCCCAACCCGAGGCCGAGGCCGAGACCGAGGCCGCGGACCTGGCCTACTGGCGCGAGGTGCTCACGGGCTCGATCGAGCCCTTCGAGCTGCCTGGCGAGACCGGCACGACGACCGCGGGCGAGCTCGCCGTCCCGGGCGCGAGCGGGCACCGACAGCTGGCCGTGCCCGCCGACGTCGCGGCCCAGGCCCGCGCGCTCGCGCGCTCGCTGCGGACGAGCCCCTTCGCCGTGCTGACCGCCGCGTACGCGGCCCTCCTGTACCGCGTGACCGGGACTCGCGACCTCGCCATCGCCACGCCCGTCGTCGACCGGCCGGGCGGCCGGGACGCCGCGGGCGCGCTCGGGTACTTCGGCAACACGCTCCCGCTGCGGGTCCGGGTGAGCGCCGACGACACGTTCGGCGCCCTGGCCGAGCAGACCAGGGACTTGTGCGCCGGCGCCTTCGCGCACCAGGGCGTCGGCCTGGAGCGCATCGTCGCCGACGCCCTCGCCGAACGGGTCGGTGGCCTGCACCGGATCGCGCGCGTGGCGTTCGGCATGCGCTCCGGCGCCTGGACGGGGCTCACCGTGCCCGGCCTGGGTTCGACGCGAATCGACGACCTGCACGGCGCGGTCGCGCAGGTGCCCTTCGATGTGATGGCACAGCCGACCGCCGACGGGGCCTGGCTGCTCGAGGCCACCTACCAGCTCGACGTCCTGCCCGACCGGATGGCCGGCGACCTGCTCGAGCAGCTCGTCGTCCTGCTCGGCGCCGCCGTGCGCCGGCCCGACATCCCCGTCGGCGACCTCCCGGTGCTCAACGAGCAGCGCCAGGCCGAGCTGCTGGGCTGGTCGACCGGCCGCCCCGTCCCGCTCAGGGCCAGCACGCTGCCGGAGCTCATCGCCCGGCAGGCCCGGCGCACCCCGGACGCCCCGGCGGTCACCACGGCGGACGGGACCCTCACCTACGCCGAGCTGACCGGCCGCGCCCACCGGCTCGCGCACCAGCTCATCCGGCAGAAGATCGGCCCCGAGGACCTCGTGGCGCTGCGCTGCCCGCGCGGCCTGGACCTGGTGGTCGCGACGCTCGGTGTGGTCGCCAGCGGCGCCGCCTACCTACCCGTCGACCCGGAGTACCCCGCGGACCGGATCGAGTACATGCTCGCCGACGCGAAGCCGCGGCTCGTGCTCGACGGACCGCTGGACCTCGACGACCCGACCCTGCCCGTCACCGAGCCCACCGACGCCGACCGGGTCCGCCCGTTGCACCCGGACGACATCGCCTACGTCATCTACACCTCGGGCTCGACCGGGGCGCCCAAGGGCGTCCCGGTCTCGCACGCCGCCATCTGCGCCCACCTGTCGTGGCTCGCCAGCGAGTACGAGGTCGGCGCCGACGACGCGATGCTGCAGGTGGCGTCACCCAGCTTCGATGTGTCGGTCGGCGAGCTGTTCGGCCCGCTGTGCGTCGGCGGCCGGCTGGTCATCCCCCGCCCCGGCGGGCTGCAGGACCTGGCCTACCTGACCGCGCTCCTCAACGAGGAGCGGATCAGCTGGATGCACTTCGTCCCGTCGCTGCTCGACCTGTTCCTGAGCCTGCCGGGCACCGGGGACTGGAAGACGCTGCGCCTGGTGCCGATCGGCGGCGAGGCCCTGCCGGGCGAGCTCGCCGACCGCTTCCGGCGCACGTTCGACGCGAGTCTGCACAACTTCTACGGGCCCACCGAGACGACCCTCGCCGCGACCCGCTACGTCGTCGACACCCCGCAGGGCATCCGCACCGTGCCGATCGGCACGCCCAAGTCCGGCACCCAGGTCTACGTCCTCGACGAGCGCCTGCGGCTCGCGCCGCCCGGCGTGGTCGGAGAGATCTACATCGGCGGCGGCCAGCTGGCCCGCGGCTACCTGGGCCGGCCCGCCCTGACCGCGTCGCGGTTCGTCGCCGACCCGGTCCGGCCGGGCGGCGGCCGCCTGTACCGCAGCGGCGACCTGGGCCGCTGGAACGCGGACGGCGAGCTGGAGTTCGTCGGCCGTGCCGACGAGCAGGTGAAGATCCGCGGGTTCCGGGTCGAGCTGGGCGAGATCCAGGCCGTGCTCGCCCGCCACCCGGGGGTGCGCCAGTCCCTCGTCGTCGCCACCGAGATCGACCGGCTCGGAACCATCCTGGTCGCGTACGTGGTGCCCACCGCCGAGGCGCGGGAGTGGGCGGGCGCCCGCGGCCTCGAGAAGGAGCTGCGCCGCCACCTCGCCGACGCGCTGCCCGTGCACATGGTGCCGACCGCGTTCGTCCGCCTCGACGAGATCCCCATGACCGCGAACGGGAAGGCCGACCGGGCCGCCCTGCCCGCGCCGGACCTGGCCGCGCGCACCTCCGACCGCGACCCGTCGACGGTGACGGAGCGGCTGATGTGCGCGGCGTTCGCCGAGACGCTCGGGCGTGACCACGTGAGCGCGGATGCCGGATTCTTCGAACTTGGCGGGCACTCCCTGCTGGCAACCTCGTTGCTGTCCGCGATCGAGGCCCGCACGGGCGTGCGGCTGCGGCTCGCCGACGCGTTCGAGGCGCCCACTCCGGCGGGGCTGGCCGCTCTGGTTGACGCTCACCTGGCCGGCACCACCCGGGGCCGCCCCGAGCTGCCGCCGATCGTCGCCCGCCCGGACCGGCCCGAGCGCCTGCCGCTGTCCTACGCACAGACGCGCCAGTGGGTCGGCTACCGGGTGGACGGGCCGCGCAGCACCTACAACATCCCGTTCACCGCCCGCATCGACGGCGACCTCGACCTCGTCGCCCTCGCGGCGGCGCTGCGCGACGTGACCACGCGGCATCAGATCCTGCGCACCGTCTACCCGGACGTCGATGGCGTGCCCTACCAGGAGATCCGCCCACCGGCCGACGTCGACCTGCCCCTGGTCGACCTCAGCGGGGAACGGAACCCGGAGCGGGCCGTGCGTGACCGGCTGGACGGCCTCGCCGGGCACCTCTTCGACCTGGCGGCCGCCCCCCCACTACGAGCGACCGTGCTGCGGGCCGGGCCACGGCTGCACTGGCTGAGCGTGGTCGTCCACCACATCGCGGCCGACGAGTGGTCGGCGCCGGTCCTGTTCCAGGATCTGGTCACCGCCTACCGCGCCCGGCTCGGCGGCACCGCCCCGAAGTGGGAGCCGCTGCCGGTCCAGTACGCCGACTACGCCCTGTGGCAGCGCGAGCTGTTCGCCGCCCGGGCCGCGGACGCGGACGCGGACGCGGACGCGCCCAGCATCGAGGCCGAGCAGGTCGCGTTCTGGCGCCGGACCCTCGCCGAGCTGCCCGAGGACACCGCCGTCGGCCGCGACCGGCCCCGGCCCCGCGTCCAGTCCGACCAGGGCGACACGGTCACGCTGCAGGTCGCGCCGGCGCTGCGCCAGCGGCTCGCCCGGCTTGCGCGCGAGACCGACGCGACCGAGTTCATGCTGCTGCAGACCGCCGTGGCGATCACGCTGCACGCTCTCGGCGCCGGCACCGACATCCCGCTGGGCACGCCGGTCGCGGGCCGGACCCGGCCGGAGGTCGGGCAGACCGTCGGCATGTTCGTGAACACTCTGGTGCTGCGCAACGACCTGTCGGGCGTGCCGACGGGACGTGAGCTGCTGCGGCGGGCCCGGGCGGTCGCGCTCGAGGCGCTCGCTCACCAGGACCTGCCGTTCGAACGGCTGGTGGACGCGCTCAGCCCCACCCGCACCACGGCCCGCCACCCGCTCTTCCAGGTGCTGGTGCACCTGCGCGAGTCGGGGCTCGCCAACGTGACACTGGATGAGCGCGGCACGACGCTGGCGACCGAAGCGCCCGCCGAGACCACGGCGAAGTTCGACCTGACATTCGACTTCTACGCCGACGCCGACGCCGACGGCGACGGCGACGGCTTCGGCTTCGGCGGCGGCATCAACTACCGGACCGAGCTGTACGACCGGGCCACCGTGCAGACCATGGTCGACCGGCTGCTGCGCGTGCTCGACGCGCTCGCGACGGCTCCGGACAGCCCGCTGCCCGCCCTCGACATGCTGTCCGCCGACGAGCGGGCCGCTGTCGTGGACCGATGGAGCCGGCCCGACGCGCGGCCCGACGTGGCCACGGAGTCGTTCCCCGAGACGGTGGCCGAACTGCTCGAGCGGGCCCGGCGCGACGCGCCCACCGACCGACTGATGCGCTGCGGCGACGCGACGATGGACCACGCGGCGCTGCACGAACGCGCCGACCGGCTCGCCGCCCACCTGCGCGCGCTCGGCGCGGGGCCCGACACCTTCGTCGGGATGGCCCTGCCCCGCACGCTCGACCTGCCGGTGGCGCTGGTCGCCGTGATGAAGGCCGGGGCGGCGTTCCTGCCGCTCGACCTGCGGCTGCCGGCCGACCGGCTCGGCTTCATGCTCGACGACGCGCGGGCCGTCTGCGTGCTCACCACCGAGTCCGTCGCCGGCCTGCTGCCGGCGGCGAACGGCACCCCCCGGGTGCTGCTCGACGACCCGGCCACCCAGGCCGCGATCGCCGCGACCGAGTCGCCGGGCGCACTCGACCTGCGCGGCGAGCACGCCGCCTACCTGCTGTTCACGTCCGGGTCGACCGGCGTACCCAAAGGCGTCGTCGGCACCCAGCGGGCGATGGCCAACCGGCTCGGCTGGCAGCCGTCGCTGTACCCGGTCGACCAGCCGGACGTGCGGCTCCTGCAGGGCCAGCTGAGCTTCCTCGACGGCCCGCTGGAGCTGCTCGCCGCCGTCGCGGCGGGCGCCGAGATGCTGATCGCCGACGACGAGCAGGCCCGCGACCTGTCCGCGCTGGCCACGCTGGCGCGGGCGCACCCGGTCGGCCAGGTGACGATGGTGGCGAGCGCCGTCAGCGTGCTCGTCGACACCGAGCCCGACGCCGTGCGCGGGGTGCGGCGCTGGGTGTGCAGCGGCGAGCCGCTGCTCGACCCGCTGCTGGACCGGCTGGGCGCCGCGGCGCCCGACAGCCACCTGGTCAACTCCTACGGGGCGACCGAGACGGCCGGGGCGATGGTGCGCGCGACCGTCTCGCCGGGCCGGCTCGCTGCCGGGCGTCCGGTCCCCGGCGTGCGGATCCTCGTCCTCGACGAGCTGCTGCGCCCGGTGCCGCCGGGCACCGCGGGGGAGGTCTGTGTGTCCGGCGCGCAGCTCGCCCGCGGGTACTGGCGCCGGCCCGGCCTGACCGCCAGCCGGTTCGTCGCGGACCCGTTCGCCACCGAGCCGGGCGGGCGGCTCTACCTGACCGGTGACCGGGGCTGGTGGGACGCGGACGGACGGCTGCGCTTCGTCGGCCGCGCGGACCACCAGGTCAAGATCCGCGGCTTCCGGATCGAGCTGGGCGAGGTGGAGGCCGCCCTGCGCGCGGCTCCTGGGGTCTCGGCCGTCGCTGCGCGTCTGCACCCGTTGCACGGCGTGGATGCCATCGTCGGTTACGTCGTACGCGGCGCCTGCGACGACGGCGAGCCGGATGACCGGGCGTTCGCCGAGCTGGTCCGCGCGCAGGTCGGCGAACGGCTGCCGAACTACGCGGTGCCCGCGGCGGTCGTCGTCCTCACCGAGATCCCGCTGACCAGGTCAGGAAAGATCAACCGACCGGAGCTGCCGGCACCGGACCTGGCGACCACCGCGGTCGCCGATGAGCTGCTCACCGACACCGAACGCGCGCTCGCCGCGATCCTCGCCGAGGTGCTGGACGTGCCCCAGGTGGGGCGCTCAGACCGGTTCTTCGCCCTGGGCGGCGACAGCATCGTCTCGATCCAGGTCGCGGCCAAGGCGCGGGAGGTGGGACTGGCTCTCGAGCCCAGGCTGCTCTTCGAGCACGAGACGGTCGCCGAGGTGGCCGCGGCCATCGACGCGGCCGACGGCGCCGGGGCCGGCACCGGCGAAGCCGCCAACGCGGACGACGCCTGGTCCGCCCCCGAAACCGCTCCGATGAGCGCGTCCGGCCTGGCCGCGGCCGACCTGGCCGCCCTGGAGCGCACCTGGGGAGCCCGATGAGCACCACCGACGCACCGGGCCGCCGGATCATCGACGTTCTTACCCTGACCCCGCTGCAGACCGGGCTCTACGCGCTCGCGCAGGCACGGGAGCCGGGCGCCGTCGACCCGTACACGATCCAGTTCGTCGCCGACATCGGCGGCCCGCTCGACGTCGACCGGCTGCGGCGCGCCACGGTCGCCCTGCTCGACCGGCACCCGAACCTGCGGGTGTCGTTCTGGGACCAGGGCGTACCGCACCCGGTCCAGATCGTCCCCGACCACGCCGCGCCGGCGTGGCGGGAGGTCGACTGCGCGCGCACCGAACTCGACGCGCTCGCCGACCGGGAACGCCGCGTCCCGTTCGACCTGGCGAACGGGCCCGCGATGCGGTTCGCCCTCGCGCGGACCGAGCCGGGCCACCACCGCCTGATCGGGACGGTGCACCACATCGTCGTCGACGGCTGGTCGGTGCCCACGATGCTGCGCGACCTGGTCGGTGGTTACCTCGGCGACGGCCGGACCGACCACCTGCCGCCGGTCCGGCCGTACCGCGACTACGTCGCCTGGCTCGGCCGCCAGGACCCGGCGCTGGCGCGGTCCGCGTGGCGCGACTACCTCGCAGACCTCGCCGAGCCGTCGATCCTGGCCCCCGGCCGGCGCGGCACCGCCGCGACGCTCGCGGTCTCGGTGGAGGTCGGCCTGGACCCCGCCGACAGCGCCCGGCTGACCGGCTGGGCCCGCGAGCGCGGTCTCACCGTCAACACGCTCACCCAGTACGCGTGGGCGGTGCTGCTCGGTCGGCTCACCGACCGGCGCGACGTGGTGTTCGGGGCGACCGTCGCCGGCCGTCCCGAACAGGTCACCGGCGTCGAGGACATGGTCGGCCTGTTCATCAACACGGTGCCGGTCCGGGTGCGCCTCGATGCCGCGCGCACCGTCGCGCAGGGCTGCGTCGACCTGCAGCGCCGCGTGGTCGCCATGCGGGGGCATGGCGGGGTCGGGCTCGCCACCCTGCAACGGCTCTCCGGCCACCCCGAGCTGTTCGACACGCTGATGGTGTTCCAGAACGCCCCACGCGGGTCCATGGCGGACGTGGTCCGGACGCCGGACGGGGTGGTGTTCACGCCGCTGCGGCTGGACAGCCTCACCCACTACCCGCTGACGCTGGTGCCCTATGTCAACGAGGGCCGGCTGTGCGTCGTGCTGGAGCACCGCGCCGACCTGCTGCCCACGATCGAGCCCACCCAGCTCGGCACCCGGCTGCTCCAGGTGCTGCGCGACCTGCCCGGCCACGCCGACACGGATCCGGACACGCTTGACATCCTGCTGCCCGGCGAGCGCGCCGCCCTGCTCACCCCTGCGGCCCCGCCCGGACAACCGGCGCCGGTCGCCGCGGCGAGCGTGGACCCACCGACCGTCGCCGACCTGTTCTGGCGGCATGTCGAGGACACGCCGGCGGCGCTGGCCATGAGCTGGTCCGCCGGTCCTGCGGCTCTCGAAGGCGGGCACGTGCTCGCCGGCGCCGAACCCGGCCGACTCGGCTACGGCGAGCTCGGCGCCGCCACAGCCCGGCTCGCCCACGAGCTGGTCGCGCGTGGCGTCGGCCGCGAGGACGCGGTCGTCCTCGCGCTGCCCCGCGGCCCGCGCCACGTCGTCGCCCTGCTGGCGGTGGCGCTGGCCGGCGCCACGTCGGTTCCCGTCGAGTGGCCCGTGCCCGAGGCCCGGCTGGCCACCCTGGTCGAGCGGACCTCGGCCGTGCTCACGATCGCCACCGCCGACGCGCTGCCCGGCTGCGCGGTACCCGTGCTGAACCTGGACGACCCGGCCATGGCCGCTGGCCTCGCCGAGCGGCCGACCAACCGGCCGGCGGTGACGCCGCTGCCCGGCCAGGCGCTGTACACGATCTTCACGTCCGGGTCGACGGGCGAGCCCCGGGGCGTGATCGGAACGCACCGCGGCATCACCGCCCTGCTCGCCGACCATCGCGCCCGGATCTACGACCCGGCGATCCGCCGCCTCGGCCGGCCGCTGCGCGTTGGGCACGCCTGGTCGATGAGCTTCGACGCGTCCTGGCAGCCGACGATGGCCCTGCTGTCCGGCAACGCGATCCACGTCTTCGACGCCGACGAGCAGCGCGCCCCGGCCCGTCTCGTGGCCGGGATCCGGGAGTTCGGCCTCGACATGATCGAGACGTCGCCCTCCATGTTCGGCCATCTCGCCCAGGCCGGCCTGCTCGAGGCCACGCCCGACGGGGCACACTGCCCGCTCGCAGTGCTCGGCCTCGGCGGCGAGGCGGTCGGCCAGGACGTGTGGGATCGGCTGCGCGCGCTGCCGACGACGTCCGTCCACAACTTCTACGGGCCGACCGAGACGACCGTCGACGCCGCGTCGGCGGCGCTGGCCGACATCTCCGAGCCGAGCATCGGCCACCCGGTGGCCGGCATGCGGGCCTACGTCCTGGACTCGCGGCTGCGGCTCGTCCCGCCGGGCGTGGTCGGCGAACTCTACCTGGGCGGCGACCAGCTCACCCGCGGCTACCTGGGCCAGCCGGAGCACACCGCCAGCCGGTTCGTCGCGGACCCGTTCCAGCCCGGCGAGCGGATGTACCGCACGGGCGACATCGTGCGCCGCGCGGCGGCGGGAACGATCGAATA
This sequence comes from Parafrankia sp. FMc2, assembly GCF_041008525.1. NCBI lineage: Bacteria > Bacillati > Actinomycetota > Actinomycetes > Frankiales > Frankiaceae > Parafrankia > Parafrankia sp. FMc2. The sequence goes on from NZ_JBFLUG010000038.1 coordinate 30,699, forward strand.
CCTCGGCCGCGACGACGACCAGATCAAGATCCGGGGCTACCGGATCGAGCCGGCGGAGATCGAGGCGGCCGTACGCGGGATGCCCGGGGTGCGGACCGCGGTGGTGCGGGCGGTGGCGCGCGGCGCGGGCCACGCTCTCGTCGCCTTCGTCGTGCCGGCTGGACCCGGCCTGAGCGGCGACGCGGTCGCCGTCGTCCCGACCGCGGCATCGCTGCGCGCCTACCTGGCGGACCGGCTGCCGGCGCACCTGGTGCCGGCCCGGTTCGTGCTCCTCGAGACCCTGCCGATCACGGGGAACGGCAAGGTGGACGCCCGCGCGCTCGAGGCACTCGCCAGCGGTGGCGCGGCCGCCGCCGGAGAGACGGCCGGGGCGCCGCCGCAGACCGCGACCGAGCGCGCCCTCTGGACGATCGCCGCCGAACTCCTCGGCGCGGCGCCCGCCGGTGTGGACACCGACCTGGCGGACCTGGGGCTCGACAGCATCTCGACGATCGCCCTGGTGACCAGGGCCCGCGCCGCCGACGTCACCCTCACAGCGCGCCTGGTGGCGGTCAGCCGCAGCATCCGCGACCTCGCCGAGGCCGCGGACGCGCATGCCGCGAAGCTGGCCGGCGCGGGCGGGCCCAACCGGCTCGCGGACGAGGGGCTGGGAACGGTCCCGCCGCTGCCGATCGCGCGGTGGCTGCTCGAGGCGGGCTCGCTGCGCCGGTTCACCCAGACGCAGTTGGTGGCGGTGCCGCCGGGCCTCGGCGCTGCGGGCGTCGAGGCGGCCCTGCGGAGGCTGCTCGACCGCCATCCGATGCTGCGCGCCACGCTCGCGCCCGGCGGCGACGCGGTGCTCACCCGCCCCGCCGGAGCGGTCAGGGCCGCCGAGATTCTTCGGGTCGTGCCCGGCGCCGCGGCGGCGGTGCTCGCCGCCGCGGCGCGCGCCACGATCGACCGCGTCGACCCCCGCGCCGGCCGGATGCTCGCGGCGCTGTACCTGCCCGACGCGAACCTCCTCGCGCTGTCGGTGCACCACCTGGCCGTGGACGCCGTGTCCTGGGCGATCATGCTCAGGGCGCTCACGCAGCCGAGCGAGGCGACCGGCGAGCTGACCAGCTACCGGCGCTACAGCGAGCTGGCGCGCAGGCGCGCCCAGACCGACGAGGTCGCGGGCCAGGTACCGTACTGGATCGCTGAGCTCGCCGGGGCCGACCGGCCGCTGGGCGAGCGGCCCACCGATCCGGCCATCGACCGCGCGGCGAGCCTGGTGGTCGTGACGGTCGCGGCTTCACCGAAGACGACCGCGGCGCTGGTCGGCGCAGTCAGCCGTGAGGTCGGGTTGCGCGAGTTGCTGCTCGCCGCACTGGGCCAGGCGGTGCGCCGCTGGCGCCCGGCGCTGCGGGAGGTGGTGGTCGACCTGGAGTCCCACGGCCGGTTCGACCACCTTGCCGCCGCGGGAGCCACCGGAGCCGAGGCCCACGACGTCGACACGTCGACGACGGTGGGCTGGTTCACCAGCGTGTTCCCGTTCCGGATACCGGCGCCGGCCGAGGCCGGCGGCTCCAGAGAGGGCGAGGCCCTGTGGGAGGCGGCGGCGGCGACCGCGCGGCGGCTGGCCGAGGTGCCGAACCAGGGCTTCGACTTCGGCCTCGCCCAGAGCATCCGCGAGGACCCGCGGCTGCTCGGCGCGGCGGTGCCACCGATCGAGTTCAACTACCTCGGCCGCTTCGACCAGGCGCCGGCAGCGGGCGACGGCTGGGCGCCGGTGAGCGACCGGGCGCTGCACGAGCTGCTGCCGGCCGATCCCGAGCCGGACCTGCCGCTGCGCTACGACCTCGAGGTCATCTGCGCGGTCGGCTCGGTCGAGGGCCCGGACTCACCAGCGACGCTGGTGACGACGCTGCGCGGGAACGGCAACGTGCTGTCCGTGTCCGACCTCGACAGCCTCGGCCAGCACCTGCTGGACGCGGTCGCGTCGCTGGCCGGGTCCGCCCGGCTCCGGTAGGCCGCGCAAAGCGGCAGGCCCGTCCGGCCTCCCCCGGACGGGACCGGACGGGCCTGCCCGCGTCAGGCCAAGGCCGGGTCGTCGAACAGCTCGGCGGGGGTGGGTACCCGGGCCGGACGGAGATGGGCCACGGTGGTGCGGTTGAACAGGTGGCGCCAGGTCACGTTCTCCGAGACGCCGCAGCCGCCCCAGGTCCCGGTCGACACGACCGACGTGAACTCCATGCCGTTCTCGAAGCTGCCTGCGTTGCCCATGGTCGACTGGTTGACCAGAACCCGGCAGACGTCGGCGACGCGCGCCAGCCGGTCGACCCTGGCCGCGGAGACCGGCCCGTGGCCGGTGTGCAGGCCGCAGCTGTGACCGCGGCCGCTCTGCGCGAGGATCTCCTCGACCTCCCGCACGGCGTCGTCGAACGTGCCGTACGGCGCGAGCGTCAGCACGGGCGAGAGCTTCTCGGTGAACAGCGGGCGGCCGGGCTGGGCCTGCGCTTTCGTGGCGACGAGCGTCATGACCGCCTGGCCCGCAGGGACGTCGATGTCGCACGCCCGCGCGATCTCGACGGCACTGCGCCCGACCAGCAGGCGTTCGAGCCGGCCGTCCGGCCACAGCCCACGCTCCAGCCGCGCCGCCTCCTCGTCCGACAGCAGCAGCGCGCCGTTGGCGCCCAGCCGCTCCCGGAAGGCGCCAAGCCGCCGCGCGTCGACGAGCACGTTGCTCTCGGACGAGCAGGACGTCCCGTTGTTGTAGCTGGCACCCCTGTTGATCAGCTCGGCGGCCCGATCCAGGTCGGCGAGCTCGTCGACGACCACCGTCGCGTTGCCGGGCCCGGAGGAGACGGCGGGCGTGCCGCTGGCGTAGACGCGGGCGACCGTCCCGGCTCCCCCGGTCGCCACCACGAAGTCGGCCGCGCCCATGAGCTCCCGGCTGGTCTCCCGGTCGGCGCCGGCGAGCAGTTGTACGAGATCCTCGTCGGCGTCGACCTCGCGCAGCGCGTTCCTGACAGCCTCGACGAGGCGGGCCAGCGGCTCGACCGTCGCGGGGTGCGGGCTGACGATGACGCTGTTGCAGGTCTTGAGCAGGGACAGCACGCCGGTCGCCAACGCCGTGCAGGGCGCGGTCGCCGGCGTGACCAGGGCCACGACGCCGAGCGGCTTGGCCCATGTCTCGAGGCGGCGCTCGTCATCCCGCGCGATCAGGCCGACCGTGCGTTGTCCGTGCAGGTCACGCATGGTTCCCAGCACGCGCAGCCGGTGCAGCGCCGTCAGATCCTCCACGGTGCCCATCCGGGTCCCGGTGACCACCCGGGCGTTCAGCGCCCGGACGAGCTCCTCGTCGTAGAGCGCCCGACCCACGGCGCGCACGATCTGGTCGACGCGTTCCTGGTCCCAGCCGTCCGTGGACTCGCCCGCGGACCGCGCCCGTGCGAGCAACTCCACCAGCGCGAGCTCGTCGTCAAGGCCGTCCTGGTTCCGAAGCGCCACCTGGCTCCCGCCGACCAGCTGCTCGGTCACGCCAGCCCCCGCGAACGTCGCGGCCCAGGCCATGGCCGTGACCGCGTGCCCCGACCTTCCAGATGGATCGACATCCCGCTCCTCGCGTTCCGCCCGGCTCGGCCTCAGTTATGGAAGGCGAGGCCCCATTGCCTTAAGTTAGGCTTACCTCTAATAACTCGATCATCTCACCACAGCGCGCCAGGCGGAGCAACAAAGGCATCACCGACCGACCAGCCCCCCGCGCGGTCGGCGACGACTTCGGCCGACCGCACCCCACCACGAACCCGCCACGAGGAAGGACGACCGATGGCGACCTGCCACCCGACGCCACGCCAGGGGGCCACGGCGTGACCGCGGCCGTCGAGGCCGACGGACTTGTGAAGACCTTCGGCGCCAAGCGGGCGCTCGACGGTCTGTCCCTGCAGGCCGAGTCCGGCACGATCGTCGGGCTGCTCGGCCCCAACGGGGCCGGCAAGACAACGGCCATCAACGTGCTGACCACCGTGACGCGCCCGGACTCGGGACACGCGACGGTCGCGGGCCACGACGTCGCCCGGCAGCCCGCGCTCGTCCGCGCCGCGATCGGGGTGACCGGCCAGTTCGCCGCCCTCGACGGCGGGCTGACCGCGCGCGAGAACCTGGTGCTGTTCGGCCGACTGATGAAGCTCGGCCGGGCCGAGGCCCGGCGCCGCGCGGACGAGCTGCTGGAGCGCTTCGCGCTCACCGAGGCGGCCGGCCAGCGCACCGCGACGCTGTCCGGCGGGACGAAGCGCCGGCTGGATCTGGCCGCGTCGATCACCCGTGAGCCGTCGGTGCTCTTCCTCGACGAGCCCACGACGGGGCTCGACCCGCGCAGCCGCCTCGCCCTCTGGGAGGCAGTCCGCGCGCTGCGCATGAGCGGGATCACGATCCTGCTCACGACCCAGTACCTCGAGGAGGCGGACGCGCTTGCGGACCGGGTCACGATCATCGACCGGGGCCGGGTCGTCGCGGAGGGCACCTCCGAGGAGCTCAAGCGCCGCGTCGGCGGCACGGTCTGCCACGTCGCCCTCGCCGACCCCGCTGAGGCGCCCGCGGTGGCCAGGACACTCGCGCCACTCGGCGTCGTCAGCGTCCTGCCCGACGGGGTGAGCCTGCCCGCGGCCGGGCCGGAGACGCTGGTCGCCGCGGTGCGGGCTCTCGACGCCGCGCGCACGGAGGGGCTGCTCGTGGCGACGATCGACGACATCGGGCTGCGCCGGCCGACCCTGGACGACGTCTTCCTGGCCCTGACCGGGCACCCGGCCGAGGCCGCCGACGGGGTGGCGCCGCTCGACCGGCCGACCGCCGAGGTCGGCTCATGACGGCGGCGCTGGCGGACGCGACCCCCCACGGCGCCGCCCAGAGCGCGCGGCCCGCGGTGGCCGCCGACGCGGCGATGCTCGCCGGGCGGCACCTGCGCCTGATGACCCGGCGACCCGCGTCGATCATCAGCGCGATCGTGCTGCCACTGATCTTCGTGCTGCTGTTCTTCACCGTCTTCGGCCGGGTGATGGCCCGCGCCGGCATCGACTACATCAACTACCTGCTGCCCGCGGCCGTCATCCAGGCGGTGTTCTTCAGCGCGATCTCGAGCGCCATCCTCGCGGCCGAGGACGTCGTCGGCGGCACGCTGCACCGGCTGCGGACGATGGCGGTCAGCCGGTCCGCGCCGGCGTTCGGGCTGCTCGCGGCCGAGCTGGCACGGTCGGTGCTCTCGCTCGGGGTGCTGCTGGCGATCGGCACCGCGCTCGGCTTCCGGTTTCACGGCGGCCCCTGGCAGGCCCTCGGCTTCCCCGTCGTGATGCTGGCGTTCGCCGCCGCACTGGTCTCCTGCCACATCGCGCTGGGGTTCGCACTGCGCCGGGTCGAGACCGTGACGGTGGCGACGAACCTGATCTACTTCCCGTTCCTGCTGCTGTCCAGCGCCTTCACACCGGCCGCGTCGTTCCCGTCGTGGCTGCGCCCGGTCGTGGAGCAGCAACCGGTCAGCCAGGTCGCCGACGCGCTGCGGGCGCTGACCACGCAGGACGCGGCTCTCGCGCGGCCGCTGCTCATCGCGGGGGCGTGGCTCGCCGGGCTGCTCCTGCTCGGCGCGCTGGGAGCGACCAGGGCCGTCGGGAGGTCCTCATGAGCGCCTCGGTCCGGCCCGCTCTGGTGGGCGACACGCTGGTGATGTCCGGCCGCGCGCTGCGGCTGACGATGCGCGACCCGGTGACGGTCGTCCTGTCGGTCATCTTCCCGCTGCTGTTGATGCTGCTGATGACGGCGAGCTTCGCGAAGATCGTCTACCCCACAGGCGGGTACGGCGACTTCGTGGACATCGGTCTGCCGTTGTTCATCCTCGTCGGCATCGCGTTCGCCGCGCCCATGACTGCCGCCGCGACCGCGTCCGACCTGCGGAGCGGTTTCGACGCCCGGATCCGGACGATGCCCGTCCCGACGCTGGCCGCGCTCGCCGGCCGGCTGGTCGCGGACACGGCACGCAGCGCCGTCACGGTCGCCGTGGTCGTCGTCGTCGGACTGCCCCTCGGTTTCCGGTTCACGGCCGCCCCGTGGGGGGCGGTCGGGTTTCTGCTGCTGCCGCTCCTGTTCGGCCTCGGGCTCGGCTTCCTCGCGCTGCTCGTGGCGGTCCACGCGCCGGACGTGGAGACCGTCAACGCGACGCTGAACCCGATCATGCTCCTGGGCATGTTCCTGTCGACGGGCCTGGTGCCGAGCGCCGACCTGCCGGGCTGGGTACAGCCGGTCGCCCGGGTGAACCCGTTCTCGGTGGTCATCGAGGCGATGCGGGCGCTCGCGCACGGGGGACCGACCGCGTGGCCGGTGCTGGAAGCGGTCGCCTGGTCGGTGGCGCTGGTCGTCGTCTGCGGGGCGCTCGCCCTCCGCACCTACCGGCGAAGGAGCGCCAGGCCGGCCGGCTGACTCCGGCCGGTGCTGCACCTCGTCATTCCCGCGCGGGAGATCCGGCTCTCGGCGGGCGTGGCCGTCGTGCGAACCGCCGGCCTGGCCGAGCTGCCCGGCCTGGGGACGGCCATCTCCGGCCGTGCGGCCCTGGCCCACGCCGGCGAGCTGGACGCGCGGGCCTCCGCCAGCACCGCCGACTGCGACCTATGTGGCCGGCCGGCGCGGCAACAATCCCGCCCGTCCCTTCCTGTTCGACCTGGCCGGCCGGCGGGCCGCGGGCTTCAGCCCCGAAACCGTCGTCGAGGTCTCCGCGGATGGCATCGTCTCCGTCCAACCGCTCGCCGGCACCCGGGCGCTGACCGGGGAGCCCGCCCGCGACCGCGAGCTGCGCCAGGTTCTGCTCGACGACCCGAAGGAGATCTACGAGCACGCGGTCTCCGTGCAGACCTGCCAGCAGGAGCTGCTCACGGTCTGCCGGCCCGGCTCCGTGGCTGTCGACGAGTTCATGAGCGTGCTCGAGCGCGGCAGCGTCCAGCACCTGGCCTCCCGGGTCAGCGGCCGCTCGCGGTCGGCCGGGACTGCTGGGACGCGCTGGGCGCGGCGTTTCCGTCCATCACGGCCTCCGGGATCCCGAAGGCCGCTGCCTGCACGTCGCTGGGCCGCTACGAGTCCGAACCTCGCGGGATCTACAGCGGCGCCGTGCTCGTCGCCGACGAGAGCTGCGGCCTCGACGCCGCGCTCGTCCTGCGGACCGTCTTCCAGGAGAACGGGCGTGCCTGGCTGCGCGCGGGCGCGGGGATCGTCGCCCAGTCGGAGCCGGAGCGCGAGCTCGAGGAGACCAGGGAGAAGCTACGCAGCGTGAGCCGGTTCCTGGTCCCGGCCGCGCCGTCGCCGTCGCCCGCCGCGGCGTGGCCCGGGGCGATCGACATCGAGGAGGTCCGTCGGTCGGTCGCGGAGATTTTGCACGCCGACCCGGCGTCCGTTGGCGACGAGGCGAACCTCTTCGAGCTCGGCCTGGAGTCGATCGCCGTCATGAAGACGGTCGGTCGCTGGCGCCGGTCGGGGATCGAGATCTCCTTCGCCGAGCTGACCGAGAACCCGACCGTCGACGGCTGGTACAAGCTGCTCGCCAGCCGCCGGCCTGGGGACGCGGGCGATGAGGCCCCGGCCACCGGACACGCGCCGGCCGACGGGGCCACCGCCATGTCCTCCCGGCCGCCCGCGGCCGACGACCTCCCCGAGGCCGTCGGCGAGAACGCCCGCGGCGACGAGGACGACTCCTTCCCTCTCGCCCTCATGCAGCACGCCTACTGGGTCGGCCGCACCCCCGGCCAGCCGTTGTCGGGCGTGGCGGCCCACCTCTACACCGAGTTCGACGGCACCGACGTCGACCCGGAGCGGCTGGGCGCCGCGATCGAACGGCTGACCGCCCACCACGACATGCTGCGGGTGCGGGTCACCGACGACGGGCGGCAGGTCATCGAGGCGACCTCCGGGTGGCGCCGCCTCGTCACGCACGACCTGCGTGGCCTGACCGAGGCCGAGGTCGAAGCCCGGCTCGCGGCCACTCGCCACCGCCACCGCGACGCGGGCTACTGGCGGGACGAGACCCTCGGCGAGCTGCTGCGGGAGTGGGCCGCGACCCACGGCACGTCGACGGCCCTCCTTGACGGGTCCCGCCGGCTCACCTACGCCGAGCTCGACACCGAGGCCGACAACCTCGCCGCCGGCCTGCGCGAGCTCGGGATCAGCGCCGGCGACCGGGTCGTCGTGCACCTGCCGAACCGGGTCGAGTTCGTGACCACGCTGTTCGCGCTGCTGCGGCTCGGGGCTCTCGGCGTACTGGCCCTGCCCGCGCACCGGCGGCCCGAGATCGAGCACTTCGCCCGGCTGTCCGACGCGGTCGCCTACGTCATCCCCGACGTGCACGAGGGCCATGACTACCGCCCGCTGGCGGGTGAGCTGCTGGCGGAGATCGGGCCGCTGTGCCATGTCCTCGTCGCCGGCGAGCCGGGCTCGTTCACCGCGCTCGCGGATCTGGCCGCCCGCGCCGCCGGTCAGGAGGTGCCGACGGCCGTCGCGACCGCGTCCGACGTCGCGCTGATGCTGATCTCCGGCGGCACCACGGGCAAGCCCAAGCTGATCCCGCGGACGCACCAGGACTACGCCTACAACGCGCGCGCGAGCGCCGAGGTCTGCGGCCTGACGGCCGCCGACGTCTACCTCGCGTCCCTGCCGGCGGCGCACAACTTCCCGCTGGCCTGCCCCGGGATCCTCGGGACGCTCGGGGTCGGCGGCGCTGTCGTCATGGCGCCGGTACCCAGCCCCGAGGTCGCGTTCGGGCTGATCGAGCGTCACCGGGTGACGGTGACGGCGCTCGTGCCGTCGCTGGCGCGCCTGTGGGTCGAGGCGGCCGGGTGGGAGAAGGCGGACATCTCGAGCCTGCGCCTGCTACAGGTGGGCGGCGCCAGGCTCGACGAGGAGCCGGCCCGCCGGATCACGCCCATGCTCGGCTGCGGGCTGCAGCAGGTCTTCGGCATGGCGGAGGGCCTGCTCAACTACACCCGGCTCGACGATCCGGACGAGCTGGTCGTCACAACCCAGGGCCGGCCGATGTCGCCCGCCGACGAGGTGCGGATCGTCGACGCCGACGGGGCCGACGTCGCGGACGGCGAGGTCGGCGAGGTCGGCGAGGTCGGCGAGGTCGGCGAGTTACTGACCCGAGGGCCGTACACGATCCGGGGCTACTACCGGGCGGCCGCGCACAACGCGACCGCGTTCTCGCCCGACGGCTACTACCGCAGCGGTGACCTGGTGCGCCGGCTGCCCAGCGGGCACCTGGTCGTCGAGGGCCGGGTGAAAGACGTGATCAACCGGGCCGGCGAATCCATCGCTACCAGTGAGCTCGAGGACCAGCTGGTCAGCCACCCGATGATCAACCAGGCCGCGCTGGTCGGGCTCGCGGACGAGACCCTCGGTGAGAGCATCTGCGCCGTCGTCGTGCTCGAGCCGGGAGCGGAGCTGGCGCTGGTCACGCTGCGGGCCTACCTCGCCGAACGCGGGGTGGCCCGGTTCAAGCTGCCGGACCGGCTGGCCGTCGTCGAGGCGCTGCCACTGACCGCGATCGGCAAGATCGACAAGAAGCAGCTGCGCGACCGACTCGGGTAGCGGGTGGACGGCGGGGGCCGGTGCGCGCCAGACGCGCAGGCCCCCTCCCGTTGCGTGGGGTGAACCTGGTTCCGGTCCAACGCCGCCGGTGCTACTTCCAGTACGCCTGCGCCTTGATTGACTGCTTCGGCAGGCCGTGCTGGCCTCGGATCGTCTGCGTGATCGATCGTGTGGTCAGGCCATCGCAGCCGATCCAGGCGAAAGCCCCGGGCGGACAGGCGATCTGTTCGGCCGCCTCGCGCAGGAGCTGACCGTCGTTGATCCGTTCGAGCCAGGTGACCGTTGCCGTGTCGCTCGCATGCACCGGAATGTCCTTGTCGGACGCGCGTTGCCACTCCAGCCAGACTCGCGTCGGTGTGTCGCCGATCGCGCCGAGCAGGGAGTTGATCGCGGGCAGCGACGCGGTGTCACCGAAGATGACGAACTCCGCCGGGAGCGGATCGGGGAGTCTGAACTTCGAGCCCATCACGGTCGCCTCGATCTCGGTTCCGGGCTGGGCCTGCTGCGCCCATCGGGACGCGGGTCCCCCGTGGATCGCGAACTCGATGTCGAAGGTGCCGTTGTCGGCGTCCGGACGGACCAGCGTATAACCGCGCTGCTGCAGGGCCCCCGCGCCGTCTGGAACCCACAGGCGGATCCACTGCGTGGGATGGATCGGGTGATCAGCGAGCAGCGCGCCACCGGTGAAGCTCAGCCGGAGGTAGGAGTCGGTTATCTGCCGGCTGGCCGTCACCGTGAGCCGGTAGTCGCTACCACCGAATGCCTTGAGGACCAGACCATTGAAGCCTCTGCTCATAGCGATTAGGTTAACCTAACCTCGGATCGTCGACGTCTCCCGACAGCACAGTCGCCCAGCTGACGTGACGCGACCGCCCCGCCCCGCGGGGATCCACGGCGAGGCGATATCTGACACGGCCAGGACACTGGCCGACAGACGGGAGGGTGGAAGCTGGTGATGGCGCAGAATTCCCGAAGCGCCGAGGTCACAGCAGAGGCTCGGCCGAGCGCTGCCTCTGCCCAGGTGGGAGCGTCGCCCCAGCTGGAGGCGCCGGCCCGACTGGAGGCACCACCCCAGCTGGAGGCGCCCTCCGGCGGATGGGCGCTGTCGCCGCCGTCCGCGGCCCCGCCACCGGACCGGGTGGCCCTCAAACAGCAGGCTCGACGGGACAAAACGGCGGCCAGGCAGCTGCTGGCGCCGGTCAACCGTTCGATCTCCCTCGCCGGGCTGCTGGTCGCCGTGGCAGCGGTCTGCGGGGTGGTGTCTTTCCTCCTGATCGTCGAGGTGTGTCGGCGGCTCCTGCGGGTGCCGGTGGACACCGGCACGGTGACCGGCCTGGTCGTCGCGGCCTTTCTCGTCCTGGCGCTCCGCGGGCTGTTGCAGGTGACCGGGCTGGTCTGGGCTCACCAGATCGATGCGGGCTTCCAGCTGTCGCTGCGCCGGCAGCTGGCCGCCAAGCTTTCCCGGGTGCCCCTGGGGTGGTTCACCGAACGCAGTTCCGTGCAGGTCAAGCGGCTGCTGTCCGACGACGTCGAGGCGCTCCACTATCTCGTCGCCCATTCACGCCTGGAGTATGTGAACGCGACGGTGACTCCCCTGGTCACTATCGTCTACCTGTTCGTCGTCGACTGGCGACTGACTCTGGTCCTCCTGGTCCCGGTGATCGGCTACCTGTTCACGCTCAGTACCCTGACGAGTCCGGCCCATAATGCGCGGCTGGGCCTGTTCAGCCGCGGTGAACAAGTCGTGGAGAGCACCACGGTCGAGTTCGTCGACGGCATCTCGGTGGTCCGTGCGTTCGGCCAGACCCGCAAGGCGCACAAGGGCTTCCAGGATGCCGTCGGCCAGTATGCCGATGCGCTGAACGCCTGGAAGCTGCCGATGACCCGCACCCAGTCCATGGCGGAAATCCTGCTGGCGCCCGTGTTCGTGGCACTCGTGGTCACGGCCGCAGCGGTCGGGATGGGCGCCATCGGCTGGGTCGAGCCGACGGATCTGGTTCCGTTCCTGCTCGTCGGCATCGGGCTCGGCGCAAGCCTGATCGGGTTGGCGTATGGCGCCCAGGCGCTGCGTGAAGGGTCCTCCGCGGCAGGCCGACTACGCGCGCTGCAGAGCCTGCCCGAACTCGCCACGCCGGCGAAACGTGATGAGGATGGGCGCGAAGCGGCAGCGCCCGGTCGCGGACATGTCCAGTTCCGCGACGTCGGCTTCGGATATCACGAGGGCCAGCCGGTTCTGCGCAATGTGGACGTCGAGCTCGCCCCGGGTACCGTGACCGCCCTGGTCGGTCCGAGCGGGTCGGGCAAGTCCACCATGGCGCGCCTGCTCGCCCGGTTCTACGACGTGACCGACGGCGCGATCCTGATCGACGGGCGCGACATCCGTGCGTGGTCCCTGGAGGAGCTTTACCGCACTGTCGGGTTCGTCCTCCAGGAGGTGCACCTCATCCGCGGCACGGTGGCCGACAACCTTCGGCTGGCACGGCCTTCGGCCACGCCGGCCGAGCTCGAGGACGCGGCCCGCACCGCACAGATCCATGACCGCATCACGGCCCTCCCCCGCGGGTACGACTCGGAGATCGGGGTCGACGCGATCCTCTCCGGTGGCGAGGCACAACGCCTGTCCGTCGCCCGCACGCTGCTCGCCGACAGCCGGGTGCTCGTGCTGGACGAGGCCACCGCCTACGCCGACCCGGAGGCCGAGGCGGCCGTCCAGGACGCCCTCGCCTCACTGATCGCCGACCGCACGGTGCTGGTGATCGCCCACCGGCTGCACACCATCACCGAGGTCGACCAGATCCTGGTCCTGTCCGACGGGCGCATCGTCGAACGCGGTGACCACCCGACACTGCGGCAGTCCGGCGGGCTGTACCAGCGGTTGTGGCAGACAAACGAAGAGGCGATGGCGATGCTCGCTGAGCCAGGCACGCGCGAGGAGCTGGTCTGAGATGATCAGAAAGGCCATTGCTCTGGTTCCTGCCGACGCCCGCCAACCACTGCCAGCGCATCTGGGCGCGATCGGCGTCTACAGCATCGCGCAGGCCGCGGCGTACGTGGTGCTGGTCCCGCTGCTCGAGGCGTTCCTGGGCCGCGACTGGGCCGCCGCGTCGATCTGGCTGGCAGTGATGGCGGGTACGGTCGCCGTCGCCGCGGTTGGTTCCTACCTGCAGTCCATGCTGGGCCTGCGCATCGGTGTCGGCATGCTGCGCGGTGTCTCCATCCGCCTCGGCGATCACCTGAGCACGCTTCCGCTGGGCTGGTTCGCCGGTCGCGACTCGGCCTCCGTCGCGCGGGTCGTGGTGGGCGAGGTCCGCGAGGTCCTCGGCGTCTTCGCCCGGCTGCTGGCCATCCTGATTGCCGGCATCGCGGTCCCCCTGGGCATCGCGGTTGGCCTGCTGTTCGTCGACTGGCGCCTCAGTGTGGCCATGTTCCTCGGGCTGCCGGTGATGGCCCTGGTCAACATTCTCGCCGGGCGCTCCTATCGCAGCGTGGACGACCGGATGCATCAGTCAGCGGCCGAGGCCAACGCACGCGTGCTGGAGTTCGCCGTGGCCCAGCCGGCACTTCGCGCGTTCGGTGGGGTCGGCAACGGCACCCGCGCTCTGGACACCGCCCTGGTCAAGCAGCAACGCGCCGCGAAGGCGCTGACCGCGGCGGCCATTCCGGGGCTCGCCGCCTTCACCCTGGTCGTGCAGCTGGTCTTCCTCGCTCTGGTCTACCTGGTGGTTTCCAGGGCCACGTCGGGTGAGATCTCCGCGGCGTCGGCGATCGCGCTCATCGTGGTGACTGCGCGTTTCATCGATCCGCTGACCCAGCTCGGCCAGGTCGGGACCGCCGTCCGGACGTCCGCCGCCGCGGTGGATCGCGTGCACGGTCTGCTGGAAGCCGAGGAACTCCACGACCCGGAGAGCGACGTGCGGCCCGCGGACAACTCGATCACCTTCGACAACGTCGGGTTCTGCTACCAGGCGGGTACCCGGGTGATCCGCAACCAGTCCCTCGTCGTTCCAGCCGGCACGACGACCGCCATCGTGGGGCCCAGTGGCTCGGGCAAGACGACGATGCTCCGCCTGGTCGCCCGGTTCTACGACGTCGACACCGGCGTCATCCGGATCGGCGGTCAGGATGTGCGCGACATGTCGCTGGAGACCCTCATGGCGCAGATCTCGCCGGTGTTCCAGGACGTCTACCTCTTCAACCAGACGATCGAGGAGAACATCCGGATCGGCCGGCCTGATGCCACCGACGCCGAGGTCCGCGAGGCCGCGCGGATCGCGGCGGTGGATGAGATCGTCGAGCGGCTGCCCGACGGCTGGTCAACCGTGGTCGGCGAGCGCGGGGCGAACGTGTCGGGTGGCGAACGGCAACGGATCTCGATCGCCCGGGCACTGCTCAAGAACGCCCCGATCGTGCTGCTCGACGAGGCCACCAGTTCGCTGGACCCCCACAACGAGGCGGTCGTGGTCCGTGGGCTTCGAGAACTGACCGAGGGCAAGACCGTGGTGGTCGTCGCGCACAAACTGTCCACCGTCGCGCACGCCGACCAGATCCTGGTCGTCGAGGACGGTCAGATTGTCGACCGCGGCACCCACAACGAGCTCATCGGGCGCGAAGGTCGCTACGCGCAGTTCTGCCGACAGCGAGACCGTGCACGGGGATGGCGCCTTACTGCCGCAGCGGGGTGAGACGACGCCCGCTCCTCGGCCGTGGCGCCACGGCGCCGTAATACGCCCTTCCGACCGTGACCGAAATCACTCGGCATGCATCGGCGCAGGCCATGCGAACCATCGCTCCGATCACGATCGAAAAACGCGAAGTTCCTCGTCATCAAAAAATTTGAACTAGCCCTTCCAGGGAAGTTAGGATAACCTAACCTTCGAGACGCGAGAGTGGCTCTACCGCGCACCTGCCGACAGCGGCAGGCCGATGGACCTACACCAGCCAGACGTCGGGGAAAGCCGCCCCGGCAATCATTCGACACGGCGGAAGCCGCGATGCGGGCACGCCACACCCACGAATAAATGATCAACTCCGTGGCGGTGCGCTGTAGCGAACAAACGCCGAACGGGTATCGCTTCCGTCATCGCAATGAGCCGGCAGGGCCTACCAGCATCTTGTGCTCGAGGACAAATCCGCGATGAACGACGAGGAGGTCGGGAATGTCCGATCAGATGATTCCGGAGATGGAGCAGATCCTGCGGGTCGACCTGCAGGTTGACACCACACGCATCACCCGGAACTCGCACCTGGTCAACGAGGTCGGCCTCGACTCAGTCGCCTTCGCCGTGGGGATGGTGGCGATCGAGGACACGTTCGGCGTGGCGTTGTCCGAAGAGGAGATGATGAGCTGCGAAACAGTCGCCGACCTGGAGGACGCCGTCCTCGCGAAGCGCGCTTGACATGGCACAGCTGAGCGTGGCGCAGGAGCACGGGAAGCTCGACGAGACCGCCGGACCGAGTGTTCTGGCCACCGTGATCAGCCGGGCGATGCACTCCGGAAACGGGACGTTGTCGGTACTCAAAACGGCGTCCGGCGCATGGGACACCCGACCGTGGCAGGAAGTCCACACCCGTGCCAAACAGATCGCCGCACAGATCCTCACCGAGAGCGACAACCGAGAACCGAGCGCCGTCGGCCTGATCGGCGAACCGACCGTGGATCTGATCGCGGCCATTCAGGGCGCCTGGCTGGCCGGCACCGCGGTGTCCATTCTCCCCGGTCCGATCCGAGGTGCCGACGAACAGCGCTGGGCCGAAAACACCTACGCGCGGTTTCGCGGCATCGGTGTGGGCACCGTTCTCGGATCCGACGAGCAGCTCGAGCTGCTGGCGAAGGTCGACGGGCCGCTGCGGATCGCGCAGGTCGCGCAGTACGGGCGAAACGCCGACATCACCGGTTTCGTCGGGCGCCGGGTCGGCCCCGACACACCGGCCATCCTGCAGGGCACTGCCGGCTCGACCGGCGAGCCCAAGACGGCGGTCCTGTCGGTCGCGGCCGTCCACAGCAACATCACGGAGCTGGTCAGACGCCTCGACATCCGCCTCAACCGTGACGTCGAAATGTCCTGGCTGCCGCTTTACCACGACATGGGACTCATCGTCGTGCTCGTCGGCATGGCCACCGGTGTTCCCCTGTGGGTAGCACCCAACTCCGCCTTCGTGGGAGCACCGTTCAGGTGGTTGCAGTGGCTCACCGAATCCCGGGCCACCATCACCGTGGCGCCCAACTTCGCCTACAACATCGTGGGCAGGTACGGGAGCCGGATAACGGACGCCGATCTGTCGCACCTGCGGTTTGCGATCAGCGGTGGCGAACCGATTGACGCGGACGCGTTCGATGCCTTCCTCGACGTGGCGGCCAGGTTCGGTATGGACCGACGCGCGGCCGCGCCGGCCTACGGCATGGCCGAGTCGACCTGCGCGGTCAGCATGCCCGCGGCCGGTGAGGGCGCACGCTATGACGAGGTGACCGTCACCTCACCCGAGGACACTGGTCAGTCCGTCCGCCGTCGGTACGCGATTCTCGGCAGACCACTGGACGGAATGCAGGTCCGCATCGTCGAGGCAGACGGTGTCGGCGTTCCCCGGATCGACGGCCGGGCGGTGGGACACATCGAGATCCGCGGTACGTCGATGATGACGGGCTATCTGGGGCACGCGCCGCTCGGAGACGGCGAATGGTTTGCCACCGGCGACCTCGGCTACCTTGTCGACGGCCGTCCGGTGATCTGCGGCCGGGCCAAGGAGATCGTCATCGTCGCCGGTCGCAACCTGTTTCCGGTGGAGATCGAGCAGTGCGCGGCGACCGTCGACGGAGTCCGCAGTGGCCGGGTCGCGGCAGTGGCCCGTGACGGGGCGTCAGCCCGATCCGGGCTGGTGATAGTCGCCGAGTTCCGCGGCCGCGACCCCGAGTCCGCCCGCCGCGAGGTGATCTCCACGGTGGCCTCGGAGTGCAACATCGTTCCAGCCGACGTGGTGTTCGTGAAACCCGGTGCACTGCCGCTGACCACGTCCGGCAAGCTGCGCCGACTGGAGACCGGGAAACTCCTCGAGTCGGGACACTGGAATGACCGCTGACATGTCAATAGAAGGCTACCGGGGCCTGCTGAAATCCGTGTTCGACGACCAGGTGGGAGCATGGGTCGCTGAGGCGGAGGCGACCCGGCGGTTCCCACGCCCGTTGCTGCGGCGAATGGGGAGCGCGGGAGTCTTCGCCGAGAAGTGGGGTGATCGCGCCACTCCTGATATTGCCAAGCTCAACGAGCTGGCCTTCGCACTCGGCCGGCTGGGATCGGCGGGGATCGGCGTCGGTGTCAGCCTGCACGACTCGGCGATCTCGATCCTGCGCCGCTTCGGCCGATCCGACCTGCTGAAGTCGGTGGCGGAACGGGCGATCCACGGTGAAGCCGTGCTCTGCCTTGCCGCATCCGAGTCCTCCGGTGGTTCCGATCTGCAGATCGCCAGGACGGAGGTCTGCACCGAGGATGACGGGTTGCGGGTGAAGGGCCGGAAGAAGTTCGTTTCGCTGTCACCACTCGCCGACTACATCCTGGTCGTGGCCCGCAGCGTGAACCATGATCCGTCGAGCCGGCACGGCAGCGTCGCCCTCGTACTGGTACCCACCGGCCAGGTCACCATCATGCCGGCGTACGCCACGGTGAGCGCCGGGCCGCTCGAGACCTCGGCCGTGGAGATCGACACCCGCGTGCCGGCCGATCATCTGATCGCCCGGGCCGGGACCGGCCTGGCCGCGGTGAGCTGGGGGCTGGCCCACGAGCGTCTCTCCATCGCCGGGCAGGTCGCCGCATCCTGTCATCAGTTGCTGGGCATCACGCTGGCCAGGATGCAGGAGCGCACCCAGTTCGGCAAGACACTGTTCGACCACCAGGCGTTGCGGCTGCGGGTCGCCGACCTGCAGGCGCGGGTGGACATGCTCCGATACGCGCTGACCGGGATCGCCGTCGGCGGGCAGCTGGATCTCCGCGCGGCGGCGGCGATGAAGGTGTCGGCGGCCCGCCTCGGCGAGGAGGTCGTCGGTGAATGCATGCACATCTTCGGCGGCTCGGCGTTCCTCACCGACGAGACGCCGCTCGGCCGCTGGTGGCGTGACATGAAGCTCGCCCGCGTCGGCGGCGGCACTGACGAGATCCTCTGGGAACTCGTCGCGGCGGCGATGAAGCCGGATATCGAGGGGTATCGGGCGTTCTCGGCAAACATCACCTGACGGCACCGGACCGCATCCGGGACGACTGGACGAACGGGCGCGTCCGCACGTCCGCACGTCCTGCGCGCCGCCGGCCACGTCCGTGTTACGCGGGCTCGGCGTCGGCAGGCTCGGCGTCGGCGCCCGCGTGGTAGCGGCCGATGGGGACGACCATCGGGGTGCCGGACACGGGGTCGGGGACGACGCGGGACGGCATCCCGAAGACCGTCGTCACCAGGTCCTCGGTCACGACGGTCGAGGCGTCGCCGGCGGCGACGATCGAGCCGGACTTCATGGCGATCAGGTGGTCGGCGTAGCGGCAGGCCAGGTTGAGGTCGTGCAGGACGATGACGATCGTCTTGCCCTCGCGCCGGTTCAGGTCGGTGAGCAGGTCGAGCACGTCGACCTGGTGGCTGACGTCGAGGAAGGTCGTCGGCTCGTCGAGCAGCAGCAGGTCGGTCCCCTGCGCGAGGGTCATCGCGATCCAGACCCGTTGGCGCTGCCCGCCGGACAGCTCATCGACGGGCCGGGAGGCCAGCTCCACCGTGTCCGTCACCGTAAGCGCCCGCGCCACGGCCTCGTCGTCGCCCGGGCCGAGCTGGCGCAGCCAGCCCTGGTGCGGGTAACGGCCACGCGCGACGAGGTCGACGACCCGGAGGCCGTCCGGCGCCGTCGGCGACTGGGGCAGGATGCCGAGCTTCACGGCGACGGCCCTTGTCGGCAGCGAATGGATGTCCTTGCCGTCCAGGCACACCGTCCCCGACGCCGGGGCGAGCAGCCGGGCCAGGCCGCGCAGCAGCGTCGACTTCCCGCAGGCGTTCGCGCCGACGATCACGGTGATCCGCCCGGTCGGGATGTCGACCGTCAGGTCCTTGACGATCTCGCGGTTGCCGTACTTGAGCGTCACCGCCTGGCCGCGCAGTCGGGGCTCCGCCACCGTGGCCGCGATCTCCCCGGTCGTCATCGTCACTCCCTGCTTCCTGTCGTCGGCGTTTCTGTCGTCGGCGTTTCTGCCACCGTCCAGCGGCCCGATCAGCCGCCGGGGCCGGCGCGGTTCGAGGCGGCGAGCAGCCACAGCAGGTACGGCGCGCCGACGACCGCGGTCACGACGCCCACGGGGAAGTCCACCGAGGGGACCGCGTGCTGGCCGATCAGATCCGACAGCGTCATCATCAGGGCGCCCACGAACGCCGCCGGGAGCACCGCCGCCTCGCCGTCGACGACGAGGCGGCGGGCGATCGGCCCGGCGGTGAACGCCACGAACGCGACCGGCCCGACGGCCGCCGTGGCCACCGCGACCAGCGCGACCCCGATCACCAGCAGGGCGAGGCGGGAGCGCTCGACCTGGACGCCGAGCGCCCGCGCCACGTCGTCCCCGGCCCGCAGCACGGCCAGCCACCGGGTCGCGAGCAGCGCGAGCGGGGCCAGCACAGCCAGCGCCAGGCCGAGCGGGCGGACCGTGTCCCACGACCTGGCGTTGAGGCTTCCCGTGAGCCAGGCCAGGGCATCGCGGGCCTGGTAGACGTCGGAGAGCGTCATGACGTACGAGACGACGCTGGAGAGCATCGCTCCCAACGCGATGCCCACCAGCACCAGGCGGTAGCCGGCGACCCCCTGTCGCCAGGCCAGCAGGTACATCGCGACAGCGGTCGCCAGCGCGCCGGCGAAGGCCACGGCCGACAGCGGATAGCCGCCGAGCCCGAACCCGACGATCGCGATGACGGCGGCCGCGCTCGCCCCGCTGCTGATCCCGATCAGGTCGGGACTGGCGAGCGGGTTGCGCAGCAGGGCCTGGTAGATGGCGCCCGCCATCCCGAACGCGGCCCCGGCCAGCAGGCCGGTGAGCACCCGCGGCAGCCGGAGGTTGGTCACGATGAAGCCGTTGGTGCCTTCGTCGACGCCGAACAGGATCCGGACGACGTCGGTGATCGGGATGTTGACCTCACCGAGTGACACCGAGACACACAGCACGACGAAGCACAGCCCGGCCAGCGTGAACAGGACGGCGGCCTGGCGCGCGTCACGCAGGCGCCGCGCCCGCGCCACCGCCACCCGCGCCGCGGCCACCCGCTCGGCGGTCACCCGCTCGGCGGCCAGTTCCGCCGGCGACCGCGCCACGACGGGCGCGGCGTCGGTGGCGGACGAGACCGGCGGGGACGTCCGTGAGAGCGCCGAGGTCATGTCTGGGCCATCCGCTGCCGGCGGACGATCGCGATGAGGAACGGCGCGCCGAGGAACGCCAGCGCCACGCCGACCTGGACCTCCCCGGGCCGCGCGACCACCCGTCCGACCACGTCGGAGGCAAGCACCAGGGTCGCGCCGATCAACGCGGCATACGGCAGGATCCAGCGGTGGTCCGGGCCGGTGATGGGCCGGGCCAGGTGCGGCGCGAGCAGGCCGATGAACCCGATCGGCCCGGCGAGCGAGGTCGCGGCGGCGCACAGCATGACAGCCAGGCCGCTGACTCCCGCCTGTGTCAGGCCCACCCGCTGCCCAAGCCCGCGGGCGACATCGTCATCGAGCACGAGGGTGTTGAGCAGCCGCCCGACGAAGAGGGCCGGCAGCGCCGCGGCGGCGATGAACGGAGCCAGCTGGGCGACCAGCTCCGCGCGCCGGCCGGCGAGCGAACCGACGGTCCAGAACCGGTACTGGTCGAACGTCTCGGCGTCGGTCAGCAGCACGGCGGTCGTCACCGACTGCATCGCGGCCTGCACCGCCGCGCCGGCGAGCGCAATCTTGATCGGTGTCGCGCCGCCGCCACCGGCCGAGCCGATGGCGTAGACGAGCACCGCGACGGCGAGCGCGCCGGCGAAGCCGAACCAGATGTAGCCGAACGCCGTGGTGATTCCAGCGAAGCTGATCGCGCACACGATCGCGAACGCCGCTCCGGCGTTGACGCCGAGCAGCCCCGGGTCGGCCAACGGGTTGCGGGTGACCGCCTGCATGATCGTGCCGGCCAGCCCGAGCGCCACGCCGACCAGCAGCCCGACGAGCAGTCGGGGGATCCGATTGATCACCACCTGGTGGTCGCTGTTGCCCGGCTGATGGTGACGCAGCGCCTCGAGGACATCGCCGAGCCCGACCGGTCGCGCGCCGACCCCGATCGCGAGCAGCGACACGGCCAGCAGAACAACGACGAGCCCGACCAGCCCGAGGGCAAGCCCCCGGCGCCGTGAGGCCGCCGGCACCACGTTCGTCGCGTGGGCCGCAACCGACGGACCGGGTGGCTGGCCGCTCTCGGCCGGCGACACCGTCGCCGGCGGCGAGACGGTCGGGATCATGGATCAGGCCTTGCCCGCGGCCTCGGTGAGGTACGGCCTGAACTTGTCCAGCGAGTACTGGATCGACAGCGGCGACGGGGTGTTGAGGCCGACGATCGTCGCGTAGTCGAGGGTCGCCACAGCTCCCGGGAGCTGGTCGAAGCCCGGGATGTCGGCCAGCGCGCTCTCGTCGCCGCCGTTGACGAGGAAGCCCAGCAGGTCCGCGCGCAGCAGATCCGCACGCTCGACGCTCACCTTGACCCGCACCTGCCCGGCCCTCTGGCTCTCCTCGATCACGGGTGGGTAGAGCTCCATGCCGAACGCCTGGAAGAACTTGCTGGAACCGTCGTTCGGGTCGCCGACGATGTATAGCGAGTCGCCGACGATGTACTGCGCCAGGGCGAACGTCTTGCCCCTCAGCTCGGGAAGCTCGGCTGCCAGCGCGGTCACCGGTGCCTCGGCCTCGGCAATGACCTCCTTCGCCTTCTCTGTCTGGTTGAGGAACTTTCCGGCGGTACGGGTGAGGTCCTGCCAGGCCGGCACCTGGCCGCCGGGCGGGCCGGCGATGACCGGCACGCTGGCCGACAGCAGCCGGTAGGTCTCCTCGCTGTTGACCGCGTAGGCCGCGACGATGAGATCGGGCTCCAGCGCAAGAATTTTCTCGATGGGCAGCCCGTCGGTCGCCTCGATCTTCTCGGCGCTCGCGGACACCTCCTCCCAGGGGACGCCGGTCGCCGGCATGCTCGGGTCGACCGTGTACCCGACCGGCTCGACGCCCATGGCGAGCAGCACGTCGGTCCACTGCAGATCGAGGGTGACGATCCGTTTCGGGATCGACTCGATCGTGGTGGTGCCGTATGTGTGCTCGACCGTGACCGGGGCCGACAGGGTCGAGGAGTCGCCCGTGGCGGCCAGCGGGCCGGTGCTGCCCGAGTCGGAATCGGAACCACAGGCCGTGGCGCCGCCGGCCACCAGAACGGCCGCGACTGGCACAAGGACCATTCTCCACAGACAGCGAGATCTGAACATAAAGTAAGGCTTACCTTAAATTAAGGTCGAACGCCATCCGAACGACGGTGTGCCCTTCGTCACATAACGATCGATACGCCCACACACAGCCGGACGCCGGCCTACACGCTCGATACGTGTGCGCCCGATCCAGACCAGGGAAACTTTAGCTTCGCCTTACCTAAATCGATAGACCCCCTGGGTGACTCGGCCAGGAGACCGCTGAAAATCTTGCTGCGCGGAATCGTCTGGCTGGTAACCCACGGCAACCGCCGGGTCCCCTGCCGCGGCGTGGCCCGCAACGACACCTGGTTCCACCACCGCGCCGCCACCCCAGCCTCCGCCTGCTGATCAACCTCGGGCTCACCCGCGCCAGCAACAGCCGGTCACGGACCGCCGAGCACACGCAGCGCGAGCGCCGAATCCAGATACTCCCGGACCGGGACAATCGAGCCGCCGGGCATCGTGAGAATCCAGCAGTAGTTCTGCGGATAGGGCCGGCTGTCCACCGAGGTCGCCTGGGCGTCGAGCTCGACAATCACGACGTCGCCCACCACGACCATGCCTCGTACCACGGGCCGGAACGGCTGCGCGATCCTGGAGAGGATCTTCAGCAACAGGTCCTGCACGACCTCCGGGCGACCCGTGTAGGTACGGGACCACGCGTGGGCACCGGTGACCGGTCCAGGCGACATCGGGAGCGAGCGCGTCGAGGAGGGGCCCGTGGTCTCCCGCGCCCAACGCAGAGAAGATCCGTTCGGCGGCTGCGGCCGGTGCGGCGCCGGTCTGTCCACTGTGGTGTTCCGTTGCTCTGCTCACCTGATCATCGTGGTTCACCTGATCATCGTGAAGGCTGACGCCCGTGGAGATATTGGAGAAATCGGCCAACCCGGGCCGGTTCGCGTTCGTCTCGCCGCCCCGCCCGCTCAGACCGTACGTGGACCACGTACGGAGGCTCCGGCTGCCGGCGGGGTCCGTGCCGTATGTCAGGTTGCCCGACAACGGGTGGAAGAGGTGGGAGTAAGCCCAGTGCGGTATCGGCGCGCCCTCCGGCTGGAGCGAGTCCTTGCCGCGGCGACGGCCGCCCGCCCGGACTGGGCCGCTATCGCGCACAGCACTGGCTACACCGCCCAGGCACACATGATCAACCATGTCCGGTCGCTGACCGGTGTGACCCCTCCGGCCCTGCGCGCGCTCCCGGCCCGAACGGTCGGCACGCTCTACCCGGCCCTGGAAAGCATCGAAACGGGACCGTCCGCGAGGGCACGACGGCGAACCTCGGCGCGTGGGCTGCCTGGGGCTCGAACCATGGTTCGAGCCCCAGGCGGGAACGGAGAGCGCGCAGGGCTGGCAGTCCCCTATCGGACCTCGACCGTGATCTCGTCGCTCGAGGTGGTGCCCACCGCGTTGGTGAAGTCGACCGTGTACCGGTACGTGCCGGCGGCTTTGCCGGTGACGTCCAGCGTGGTGCTCTGGGCGGCGGGGCTCGCCGCGGTCAGGGTGCCCTCGGCGACCTGGGTGCCGTTCTCGGAGAACCGGTAGCCGGTGGCGTTGACGCCCCACCACAGGTTGGCCGTGACGCGGTAGGAGCCGTCGCGGTCCCAGTTGTCCTGGGAGAGCACGGGCTTCGCCGGGGCGGCGTCGCGCACGGTGACGGTGAGCGGGGCGGTGTCGGCGCGCCCGGCGGAGTTCCGCAGCACGCCGGTGAAGGTGTAGATGCCGTTGGCCAGGCCGCCGACCGGCACCACCGCCGTCTGTGCGCCCGGGGTGGCCCAGGTCAGCGGGACCGTGGCGATGCGCCGGCCGTCCCGGTACAGCTCGAAGGACGTGGCGTTCTCGCCCCACCACAGGTCCATCGTGACGTTGAAGACGCCGTCACTCAGGCCGGTGTCCCAGCCCTCGTCGGAGCTGAGAACACCCCGGGCGGGCGCGGCCCGCGCCTCGTCGCACCAGTCGATCTCGGGGTTGTTCGTGGCGCTGTAGGTGTCCTGCCAGGCCACGAGTTCTCCGGGCAGGTCGGTGATGATCCCGTCGACGCCGAGCGCGGTCAGGCCCGCCCAGGCGGTGGCGGAGTTCTCCGTCCAGACGAACGTCCTCAGCCCGGCGGCCCGCATCGCGTGCAGCGCCGCCGCGCTCGGCCAGGCGTCGGGGTTGAGGCCGATCGCGTGGTGGGCCCGGGTGAAGGCCACCGGGTCGGCGGGGAAGCCGCCGAGGATCATCGTCGGCAGCTCGGGGTACACCTCGTGCAGCCGGTCGACGGTGGTCGTGCTGAAGCTCTGCGCGATGACCTGGTCGCGCACCCCGTACCGCTCGATGAGGTCGCGGGTGGTCCGCGTGTACTCCTCCGACCAGGTGCCCTTGTACTCCAGGAGCAGCTTCGCGCCGCTGTCCTGCATCCAGGCCAGCAGCTCCTCCAGCGTCGGCACGGGGGTACCGGCGAACTGGGCACCCTTCCACGACCCGGCGTCGAGCTGCCTGATCTGGGCGATCGTCAGGCTGTGGTTGCTCCCGGTGCCGTCGGTGGTCCGGTCGACGGTGTCGTCGTGCATGAGGAAGGGCACGCCGTCCGCCGACCAGTCGATGTCGGTCTCGAGGTGGTCCGCACCCTTCGCGAACGCGGACTGCAGCGCCGGCATCGTGTTCTCCGGGTACGCGGCCGAGTCACCCCGGTGCGCGACGACGGCCCCGGTCTGCCCCGGCCCGGTGGCGCCGCTCGGGATGCAGGGGGCCGGCGGCAGCGGGTCGATCTCGGTGAGCCGGACGTTGTCGTAGGAGACGGTCGCCCCGTCGACGACGAAGCCCTGCACGCCGTTCGCGCTGCGCAGCAGGCCGTCGCTCTCGAAGACCTTGACGCCGTTGTACCACCACTCGCCGTGGGTGCCCTGCACGACGACCGAGACGCGGACGTCGGTGCCGGTGCCCGCGGCGGTGGGCGCGGCGTGCGTGCTCGGCACGTACCACCCGTTTGCCGCGGTGCGCTGGGCGAACTCCAGCCCGTTGGCCGCGGTCGTGGCGCTGCGCATCGCCGCCTGCTGCCACGGCACGGAGCCGTTGGCGGGGATGTCGAGCGCGAGCGCCTGCCAGCGGCTGGTGTTGTCCACCGCCTCGAAGCGCACCGTCGCGTCGAACCGGTAGTTCTCCAGATGCTCACCGAACGTGATCCGGACGATGCTGCCCCCCGTACCGAGCAGCCGGCCGTCCTGAACCCGCCAGTTCCCGTTGACCACGTTCCAGCCAGCCGGGATGGTGCCGCCGGAGAAGTCCTCGGAGAGCACGACCGGATCGTCCACGGCGTCGACCGCGGTCGCCGGCGATGCCCCGCCGACGACCAGGACGCCACTCACGGCGGAGGCGCAGGCGACGGCCGCGATCACCGCGGCGACCCGTCTCCCCCAGGACCGAACCCTCGTCTGCTTTCGTCTCACCTGTGCCGCAGTCCTTTCCCGTCCGTCATGACCCGGGGGCCCCGCTGTGCTTCCGCCCGGGTCCCGCCGGAGGTGCTCCGACGGGCCGGCCCATCGAAAGAGGGGTTCCTGACCTGCTGACCGCGCCCCGGTCAGCAGGCCGTGAATCTTTGATGAAACGCAAACGACCCTTCGGCTTCACCAAGGAGCTCGGCGGGGTGAACCTGACCGAATCGACGGACCGACCGGGGGAACCCGGACATCGTGAACGCCAGCAGGACCCGACCCCGTGACCGTCCACCCGCGGCCAGGCCATGCTTGCTTCTCAACGACCGCCGGACCGACCGACCGCGCCCCGCCGCAGCCGGGCGACGCGGCCGGGTGGACCGCCGCACCACCGACGAAGGAGAAGCATGTCCCAGGCCCAGTCCGAGCCCCAGTCCGAGCCCGTCCTCCCCGAGTCCACGGTCGCGCAGATCGAGCGGGCGAACTCCTCGGGCCGCACGCCCGTGGTGTTCATCCACGGGCTGTGGCTGCTCCCGAGCAGCTGGGACCGCTGGGCCGCCCTGTTCCTCGAGGAGGGCTACGCGCCGGTGCTCCCCGGCTGGCCGGACGACCCGGAGACGGTCGAGGAGGCCAAGGCGCATCCGGAGGTGTTCGCCAACAAGACCATCGGCCAGGTCGCCGATCACTTCGCGGCGGCGATCAGTGCACTGACGAAGAAGCCGGCCGTGATCGGGCACTCCTTCGGCGGGCTCCTCACGAACATCATCGCCGGGCGCGGCCTCGCCGCCGCCTCCGTGGCGATCTCTCCCGCCCCGTTCCGGGGAGTGCTGCCGCTGCCGATCTCGGCGCTGCGCGCTGCCGCACCGGTGCTCGGCAATCCCGCCAACCGGCACCGCGCGGTGCCACTCACCTTCGAGCAGTTCCACTACGCCTTCGCGAACGCCGTCAGCGAGGAGGAGGCGAAGGAGCTGTACGAGACCTACGCCGTCCCCGCCCCGGGCGCGCCGCTGTTCCAGGCGGCGGCCGCCAACATCAACCCGTGGACGGAGGCGAAGGTCGACACCGACAACCCCGACCGCGGCCCCCTGCTGATCATCAGCGGCGAGCGCGACCACACGGTGCCGAAGGCGATCTCGTCGGCCGTCTACCGCCAGCAGAAGGACAACAAGGGGGTCACCGAGTTCGTGGAGATTCCCGGCCGCGGACACGCGATCACCATCGACAACGGCTGGCGGGAGGTCGCCCAGACCTCCCTGGACTTCGTCCGCCGCTTCGTCTGACCCCGGCATCGGCCCGGGTCGGTGACCGTGGTGAGGCGCAGGCCAACCTGACCAGGGCGTGGATGCCCGGGGCGAACCTGCTGTGTTCCTGGACGGCCGGCTCCGGCGCAACGGCAGCGCCAGGGTCTCCGGCCCGCAGGTCGATGGTGCTTCACGCCGTGACGCACAGTTCGACGGCACGGCCGTCCGGATCACGAAGAAGGTGAGTTCCCGGCTCCAGCGCGGCCTGGACAGCATCCCGAGGAACGGTCAGCCCGACCCGGACCCTTCCCGTCGCTCCACCGGCGCCCGCCGGATACAGCTCCAGGACCGCGCCGCCTGCCAGGACGGCGGCGTGGTGCTCCGGTCCTGAAGCATGACGCTCCCACTCGAAGACCAGACCCAGCTTCCGGTAGAAGTCGTGGCAGGCTGAAAGATCGGAACAGTAGAGAACGAGAAGACTGATGCCCGCTTCGGTCATTCTCTCATTATTCGCGTCGCGATCCACCGCCCCGCCCCCGACCTGAAGCCGACCGGTTCCGCTGGCTGGGCCGCTTCGCCGACGGTAGCGCTGGGTGTCCCTGGGCATCATTCCCTGAGCTGATGCCGATGGTCGCCCGGGAAACCATCGACGGGGAGCGGGCCGGGCGCGCGCCGCCAGGCCAGCCATCCCCGCCTTCGCCATTGACGGCGGGGATGGCTGGCAGCTCGGTCCACCAGGTCAGCAGGAGCGGGTGAAGGGTCTGCCGGAGAATCGGTCGGCGAGGAATCCGATGGCGTCGCCCTGGGCGGTGAGAATGGTGGTGCCGTGTTCGCCCAGGTAGCTTCGCCACCGTATGGGTGCACCGGCCGCACAGTAGCTGTTCTTCAACGCCTCGGCCTGCGGGCGGGCGACCAGTTCGTCGATCGGCCAGGCATGATAAAGGAAGGTCGGCACCCTCGGCGGGACGGAGCCGAGTTTCTGCTCGTTGATGCGGGCGATCCAGGCGGGCGTGTTCAGCGGGTTGGTGGTCGTGTAGTCGCTGATTCTCCGGAACGGGTACGCGATGAGGCTTTCGATGCAGGACGTGGAGAGGTTGCGGAAGAAGGTCCTGCCGGCGGCGTTGAGATAACCGTCCAGGTTCAGTTCGGGGTAGGCCGCGTTGAGTCCCGAGGCGGCCATCGCCAGGACTGCGAAACCGATGCCACCGTCGAGTTGTCCGGCAACGGCCAGCAGGTCGGCGGGCACACCGCCGGCCGAGATGGCCCGCAGGTTCAGCTCCGGGGCATAGGTCGGCTGGAGTTCGCCGGCCCAGGCGGCTGCTCCGCCGCCCTGCGAGTAGCCGAGCAGGCCGACGGGGTTGGCGCCGCTCAGGCCGGTGGCGGGCAGCCGCTGGGCGGCGCGGACCGCGTCGAGAACGGCGTGGCCCTCGGAGCGACCGACCACGTAGGTGTGGACCCCGGGGGTGCCGAGCCCTTCATAGTCGCTCATCGCCACGGCCCAGCCGCGCCGCAGTGCCTGGTCGATGAAACCCTGGTTCTGGGCGACGCTGACGAGGGGGTTCTTCGACGGGGCGCACTGGTCACCCAGACCGACCGAACCCGAGGCGACCGCGACGATGGGCATACCGACCGGGCTTCTGCCCTTGGGAACGAAGATGGTTCCGGAGACCGCGTTCGGCCTCCCCTGGGCGTCCTGCGAAAGGTACAGAACCAGGTAGACGCTGGCGTTGCTGGCGTCGCTCTTCTTGCGGTACCAGATCACGTCGCCGGGAGCACCGGCGGGCAGTGGCGACGGCGGGGTGTAGAAGGCGTCCCCGGCGGGTCCCTCGCCGGCGGCCGCCGCGGCCGCGGCGGCCGGGGCCGCACTGATCGCGACGGGAACGATCGCCGCGGGTATCACGAGTGCCAGCGTCACGATGATCGATCCGATTGATCTCCGCGGTCGTGAACCGCGGCCGGATAACTTCTGCCACATGCCGATCAACCTTCTTTCTCCAGGGAGCCGGTTACGCACCAGGGGGCGTCACCAGAGCGGGGGGAAAGGCACAGACGTGCACCGGGGCGGCCGGCGAAGACGTTTGGGGCTTCCCAGCGGTGGCCCGACCGGGATTGAGTGCAAGCGAGGTCCACCGACCGGTCCGGTGGTTCCGGTGCCTGACGGCGGAATCTTTGGAGAGGGCTTCCTGCGGGGGGCTGGCCGCCACTGCGAGCAGCACGTTCTGTCGCGATCGTCTCCCACGCCGGGCAGCACCCCCCATTTTGTTACCCTCCGGTACTACCGGCGAGTAGGTTTCGGACCTTAACAATTCCGCCACCTTTTGCCCATACCGCGACGACGCCGGATCCGGGCGCACCTGGCTCCGCGCACCGTCCCAGCCCGCCAGGACCGGCGGGTCCGGTCGTGGCGCACGACCCTGGCGACTCGCAGGCGGCCGACAACCTCCCAGCTCAGCGCCCCTGCACCCGCCCCCGCAGACGATCCCGCACGGCGCGAGGAACCGACACGGCCGCGGCCGGTCCCGGGCGCTGCGCGCCGCCGGCAACCTCCGCCCGCAATAGCACCAAAGTGTCGCCCGCAGCGATGAGGACATGGCGTACTCATCCGTCCGGTCACGGATACGGGGTGGCCGGACGGAGCCGGCTACGATCTACGCGACCGGAGGGATGTCAGCGGATGGATTCGACCACGTTCCGTATCGGTGGGGATCTTGCGGTGAGCCGGCTCGGGTTCGGGGCGATGCGGCTGCCGACCGAGCCGGGCGCCGATCGCGAGCAGTCGATCGCCGTGGTTCGCCGGGCCGTCGAGCTGGGGGTGACCCTGATCGACACCGCCTTCCTGTACGGCGGTGGCGCGAACGAGCAGCTTCTCACCGAAGCCCTGTATCCCTATCCGGACGACCTGCTGATCACGACGAAGGTGGGTGTCGCGCAGACGGGCCCGGAGGGCGAGTGGCGGCTGGATGGCCGCCCGGAGATCCTGCGCGACCAGGTGGAGCAGGCACTGCGCCGGCTTCGGATGGACCGGATCGAGTTGCTGCAGCTGCACCGCGTCGATCCGGAGGTACCCGTCGCCGATCAGCTTGGCACGCTGCGGGAACTGAGAGACGCCGGCAAGGTGGGCCGGATCGGCCTGTCCGAGGTGAGCGTGGCCGAGCTCGCGCAGGCGCGGGAGAGCGTCGAGATCGTCAGCGTGCAGAACCGTTACGGCGTGATCGACCGGGAGCACGAGCCGGTGCTGGCGGCCTGCGCAGCGGCAGGGATCGCGTTCCTGCCGTGGCGGCCGCTGGGGGCGGCGGTGGCCCCGGGGGCTGCGTCCGGCGGCACCGCCGAGATCGCCGAGATCACCGAGGTTGCCGGGGAGCTGGGCGCCACCGCGGCGCAGGTGGCCCTGGCGTGGCTGCTGCACCGGTCGCCGGTGATCCTGCCGATTCCCGGGACAGCACGGCGCGACCATCTCGAGGAGAACGTCGCCGCGGCCGGGCTACGTCTGACACCAGCTCACCGGGAGCGTCTTGACCGGCTGGCGCAGCCTGCCGGTCACAGCACCGGCACCGGCACCGGCACCAGCACCAGCACCAGCACCAGCACCTGACCGAAGCTGGCCGAAGCTGGCCGAAGCCGTGCCCCCGGGCACCCCTCAGGCCTCTGCACCCCCTCGGGTGGAGGCCTGCAGCGACTCGGTGATCCTCGTCAGGTCGCGGACGAGTTCCCGGGCGGTCGCCAGGTCGATGCCGTAGCGCTGGAACAGCCGCAGCGGCACCTCCGCCGCCCGGGTGCGCAGCTCGCGCCCCTGCTCCGTCAGGGCGACGAGGACGCGGCGCTCGTCCGCGCGGTCGCGGGTACGGGTGGCCAGGCCGAGATCCTCAAGGCGCTTGAGCAGGGGTGTGAGGGTACCGCTGTCGAGGTGCAGCCGGGCACCGATGTCACCCACCGTGAGCGGTTCGGACGTCTCCCACAGCACCAGCATGGCAAGGTACTGCGGGTAGGTGAGGCCGAGCTCGGCCAGCTCCGGCCCGTAGGCGCGGGTCGCGGCCCGGCTCGCCGCGTACAGCGCGAAGCAGAGCTGGTTGCCCAGCTCCAGCTGGGGCACACGGTCCGCCATGCGATGAACAGTAGCAGACATCTCTTGCGTCATTAGATTGTGCACAATATGGTTGGCCACAACCTAGCAGCGAGGAGCCAGCAGGTCATGGATGCTCTCTACACGGCGATCGCAACCGCCTCGGGCGACGGCCGCAACGGCCACACCGAGAGCGAGGACGGGCTGCTCTCCGTCGATGTCCGGATCCCCAAGGAGATGGGTGGCGCCGGTGGGGCCACCAACCCCGAGCAGCTGTTCGCCGCCGGCTACGCGGCCTGCTTCCACTCCGCCCTCAAGCTCGTAGGCCAGTCCGAATCCGCCGACCTGGAGGGATCGCAGGTCTCGGCCAGCGTCTCCATCGGCACCCTGCCCGGCGGCGGGTTCGGCCTGGCGGTCGAACTCGACGTCCACGCCCCCAACCTCGACAGGGCGACCACCGAGGGCCTCGTCGAGAAGGCCCACCAGGTCTGCCCGTACTCGAACGCCGTCAGGGGCAATGTGGACGTCGCCCTCAGCGTCGTCTGACCGGCACGCCGACGAGACGGCGCCCGCGGGACCGCGGGACGCCGTCAGGGGCGAAAGCTCCCGTGGACGTCAGCCGGCCTGCTGGGCGACCGCGTCCCGGATGGCCTGGTCGCGGGTGGTCGGCGGGCGACCGATCAGCTTGGCCAGGTCGTCGCTCGTCGTGTGCAGCTCGCCGCGGGACAGGCCGGCGTCGGCGTCGGCCAGCACCGTGGCCATCTCGGCCGGGAGCCCGACGCTGGTGAGCAGGGCGACATAGTCGTCGAC
The DNA here is from genome assembly GCF_041008525.1 of Parafrankia sp. FMc2. Lineage (NCBI taxonomy): Bacteria > Bacillati > Actinomycetota > Actinomycetes > Frankiales > Frankiaceae > Parafrankia > Parafrankia sp. FMc2. The sequence continues at coordinate 62,264 of NZ_JBFLUG010000038.1, forward strand.
GGGCAGGTCCTGGTAGGTGATCGTGGTTCCGAGAACCTCGCTGAGGGTGGCGGCGAGTTCGGTCAGGGTGAACGCCTCTCCCCCGAGCTCGTAGGTGACGTGGACGGGCCCGCCGCCGGTGGGCGCGTCGCTGGTGAGGACGGCCGCGGCGGCGTCCGCGTAGTCCCGGCGGCTCGCCACGCTGACCCGCCCGTCGCCGGCGCTGCCGGGCAGCACGCCGTGCTGGCGGATCACCGGCAGCTGGTCGGTGTAGTTCTCCAGGTACCAGCCGTTGCGCAGGATCACGTGCGGCGCCCCGCTGGCGCGCAGGTACTCCTCGGTGCGGCGGTGCTCGTCGGCGAGGAGGATCCGGGAGGTGTCCGCGTTCAGGATGCTGGTGTAGACGATCAGCGTGGCCCCGGCGGCGATAGCGGCGTCGATGGCCTGGCGGTGCTGGTCGAACCGCTGGCCGACGGTGGTCGTCGAGACCAGGAGGAGCTGTTCCACTCCGGCGAACGCGTCGGTGAGGCCGGTGGGGTCGGCGAAGTCGGCGCGACGGGTCTCGACGCCGGTGCGCTGGGCGAGCGCGGCGAGTCGGCTGGTGTCACGGCCGGTCGCGACGATCCGTCCGGCGGGCTGGCCGAGGTCGATCAGCCGGTCGACGACGAGGCGACCCAGGTGCCCGGTGGCCCCGGTGATGACGATCGACATGGATGTCTCCCGTGGTGGGTGTGAGTGACGGCGGCGGCCGGGCGGCCAGGCGGCCGCCTGTCCGTGCCTTTTGACCCAACCGCAGGCACTTACCAAGGGGAAGTACCAACCTGGCGGTAAGTTACCAACGACCCGGTAAGCTCCCGGCCATGGCAGTGACCGACGAGCCGTGGGACCCGTACGCGCGGGGCTGTCCCTCGCGCGACCTGCTCGACCGCATCGGCGACAAGTGGAGCGTGCTGCTCCTCGGCGAGCTGGCCGACCAGCAGCCGCACCGCTTCGCCGCACTGCGCGACAGGATCGAGGGCATCAGCGAAAAGATGCTCACCCAGACCCTGCGGTACCTGGAGCAGGACGGGCTGGTCTCTCGCAGCGTCTTCGCCCAGATCCCACCCCGCGTCGAGTACCAGCTCACCCCACTCGGCCTCACCCTGTGCGACGTTCTTGCCTCACTACGCGACTGGTCCACGACTCACGCCGCCGAGGTCATGGCCGCCCGGGAGCGCTACGCCCTGGTCAGGACGTCCACGACCATCCTCTGAACCGTTTCACCTTCGCGACGGCGTTCCGCCGCCAGCACGGCCTCTCCCCAGGCCACTGGCGCGCCGAACACCGCGGCGACAGGTGCCGCCGGTAGGCCCGGCAGTACCGCCCCGGCAATCCCGGCGCGTTTCGTCGTCCCGATCGGCTAGCTGAACCCACGGAAGACCCCGTCAGAATCGACGTTGTCGGCAAAGTCCGAGAAATCCATGTTGGCCAGCGAAAGATTGACTTCGACACTCCACATCCGGGCCGGTACCACCCGGAACCAGCGTCCCGGCTCACGACGAAGGTCAATCGCCAGAATCGGCGCCTCCGAATCACGGATTGTTACGCCATCAACGACAAAAACAAAATTTCTACGAGGCGAGCTCGCCATCACCACCACCTCCTCGATGGTGAGACCGGCGAATCTCAGCTCGCTGACGAAGGAAAGCCCGGCGGCGAAGCCCTCGGGCGACGGGGCGGAACTCGCCGCGCAGGCCGCGTGCCAGGCGGCATCATCAGAGAAATCGGTGCGCAGCACCAGGGAGTTCAGCGTCTCGGGAAGGATCAACACCGGCATAGTCTCGCAAACGAGTGGTCTCGGCCGGTGCGGGAAGCTGACGCAGGTGACGCGCGATAACCGACGGGTGCAGCGAGACCAGGCTGACGGCCGCGCCGAGTGCCACCAGGCCGGCGGCGACCTGCAGGGCGAGTGCGTAGCCGCTGACGAAGGCATCGGCCGGAACCGCCCCGGCCGTGAGTGCGGACTCCTGACGGGTCAGCAGGATGGCGCCGGTCAACGCGATCCCGAAGACGCCCGAGACCTCCCGCGCCGCACTCACCACCGCCGACGCCGTTCCGGCCTGGCCACCCGCCGTCACCGCGAGCATTCTTTCGGTCAGTGGCGTGGTCAGTGCCGAGCCGGCGCCGATGCAGGCGAGGCCCGGGAGAAGATCGAGGAAATCGCTGCCCACCCCCACCCGGGAGACCAGCACGAGTCCGACCGCGACCACCGCGAGGCCGCCGGCCACCGTCCAGTGGGCGCCGGCTGTCGCTGACAGTTTCGCCGCGACGGGGACGGTCAGCACCAGCAGGACGGCGACCGGGATGAACGCCATCCCGGCCCGGGTCGGGCTGAAGCCGAGCACGTCCTGCAGGAACAGCGAGGTGAAGAAGAAGACACCGTTGATGCCCAGCCCCCACAGGACCTGGGCGACCGTGCCGCCGCTGAACACCGGATGCCGGAACAGCGACATCTCGACCATCGGGTCCGGTACGACCCGTTCGACGAGCACGAACAGCACTGTCGCCACGACGGCCAGCGTGAGCATTGTCAGGATCAGGAACGACGTGTACCCGTGCTCCGGCCCCTGCAGCAGCGCGTAGGTGACGGCGAACAGGGCCACTCCCGAGGTGAGCAGCCCCGGCAGGTCCAGCTCCGGCCGTCCGCCGCGGCCGCGGCCGCGGCGGACGGCCGGAGCTGGACCTGCCGGGGCTGCTCACCTCGGGAG
>NZ_JBFLUG010000390.1:0-1446 GCF_041008525.1 Parafrankia sp. FMc2
CCGTGACGGCGACGGGTGAGCCGATCATTGCGGCTCACCCTGGGCCCGCCCGGAGCCTGGGCGATGTGTTCGTCCAGGACGGCAAGCGCCACGTTGCTGAGCAACGGGGAGAGGATCGACCCTTGCGCGGTTCCGGCGTTGGTATCTCGCAGCACTCGGTCCTCGCCGAGGACCCCGGCTTTGAGAAACGCCTTCACCAGGCTCAGTACCCGTTTGTCTCCGACTCGTATCCGCACCCGATCAAGCAAGGCTGGATGCGAGATCTCGTCAAAGCATGCCTTGATGTCGCCTTCCACGACCCATTCGTAGGAGCGGGCCGTGAGGTAGCGCACCTCGGCCACGGCGTCGTGAGTCCGGCGGTTCGGGCGGAACCCGTAGCTGCACGGGAGGAAATCCGCCTCGAAGATCGGCTCCAACACCAGTTTCAGGGACGCCTGGACCACCCGGTCCCGCACGGCGGCGATCCCCAGGCGGCGACGTCTCGTCGTGCCCGGTTTCGGGATCCACCGTTCCCGTGACGGCAACGGACGGAAACCACGGTCCTTTATTTCGGTCCGCAGCCGGTCGAGGAATACCTCGACCCCCACCTCGGCCTCCACGTAGTAGACGGTCTGCCCGTCCACCCCGGCCGTTCGCGCGCCCCTGTTGCCCCGCACCCGATCCCACGCCACCAACAGAAACGCAGGATCCGCGACGAGGTTAAACAGATCATCAAACCGGCGATGAGGGTCATCCCCGGCCCATCGGTGCAGCTTGGTCTGGATCTCCAGTACCCGACGCGCGGCCACGACCAGGGCGTGTTCATGTTCCTCCCTGACCACAGCCTGCTCCAGTTCGCCGATGTTCACCGGCGTACTCCTGGCCTTCCAGCCCTTCGGCTGCCGGCTTGCTGGTCTCCTTCGCCCTGTAGCCGGCTTTCCCGGCCTCCGTGACGGGTCGTCACGCCCGCGACTACTACGAGACCTCCGCCCCACCCGACGCCCACAGCGGACGACGCACCTGCCCGTTCCCGTACTCGACGCACGGAGTCTGGGCGACGCCGGATGGTTCCCACGTTCACCGCATCACCGATCGACGGACCTGGGCGTCCAGCTCTGCCCCAGCGGCATCGCCACGACTACGCCGTGGACCTTCACCGTGGCCTCCGACCGGGCGGAATCATCCCGGTGCGGAGTTCCCGCCTCGAAACCAGGTCCCGAGGCGGTGCGCGCCGCAACCCAGCCCACATCCGCCAGGTTCGAGCTGGAGGGCCGATTGAGGGGCTTTACACGCTGGTTTCTCACGTACGCCTTTCCGTCTCGCTTGCCGAACCCGCCCCGTCTGGCAGTGCCGACGCGTCCCGGCGTTGTCAGGGCTGCTTCCCGCCCTCCCCGGCGTCTCCCGGATCAGGCTGCCCTCAGCTTCTGCCCGGCTGCCACGACAACCCGGCGGTGAAGGTCTCCCACC
>NZ_JBFLUG010000391.1:0-1419 GCF_041008525.1 Parafrankia sp. FMc2
TCTACGACCAGGCCGACGAAGTGAGGGAACAGGACATGGATCGGGTCAAGGACAGCCACTCGCCATGATCCACGACGCCTCGTGCGGCCCGCCCACCGGGCCGTCACGGAATTTGTGCCAGAGCCACTTTTTCATGGCCATGGACACCGGGCGGGGTAGATCGTGATTTGATTCGAGAATTCGCGCCTGCGGTAGTGGTTGACGAGGTACTTGGTTCACTCTCAGATGCCTCGCTACTGAACTTGGGGATTGACGGAAGTACCGTCATCATGCACCGGTTCATACAGCGAGTCGTGCGCGATCGTGCCCGAGCAGGAGAAACTCTCAGCGACGCCGCGACAGCAGCGTCAAGAATGCTTTTCGCGTCACCCGCGATGCGAATCGGCGCATTAATCAAAGGCGATTTCGCCTATCACATAAAACAGCAGATCGATTCCATTTGGGAGGCAGTTGGATCCGACGTCACAGGCGACTGGCGCGCGGCACCCGACCTGATGAGGTTACGTGCGTGGCGGGTGAATCTGGTCCTCAGGAACGAGTTCCCCGACGCCGGCACTCTCGATTTTGCCGGCGCCACCGTGGCATTCAGTGAAAGAATTCTGGGTAGCGAGCATCCCGAGACCCTTCGCGCCTGGGTCAATTTCGCAGGAGCCTTGAGCTCGACCGGAAACCATGACTCCTCCTGCACGATTCTCTTTCGAAGTATTCGCAATCATAATGCCATTCTTGGACCACGCCACACAGAAACCCTTACAGTGCGACACAATCTTGCCTTCGCACACATGCAAGCTGGACGTTCAGGGCGAGCGGTCAAAATGCTCGAAGACGTGCTGGAAGATCGCCTGGACGTGCTCGGTGGCGACCATGGGGACACCTTGATGAGTTATCATGTCCTTGGCGTCGCATATGCCGGGCTCGGGCGCACAGCGGATGCCATTCACCAACTCGAGAAGGCACTCGACGGCCGCAGGAGAATTCTCGGTCGATACCATCCAGAGGTCGGAGAAACACTCATCACTTTAGCCGAGGTTCACGTACGGTGCGGAAATTTAAACGAGGCCCTCTCAATGAGAGAGGAGAGCTTGTCCCTACACGAACACACTTTCGGTTCCGACTTCTGGAAAACCACGATTGCCCGAAGCATGCTGGCTGACGGGTATGCCGCCACAGGTAGGATAGACAAAGCAGTCTGGCTGTACAGGAAGAACCTCGATGAGATCATAAGTGCACTGGGAGACGACAACCAGGTTACCGCCATCGCGCGTCGACAGCTCCTTCTGGCACAGCTGGGTCGACGGAGCCTGTCAATCCCGATGAGACATCAGGCTGCTTGGTTTGTGGGTAGCGCCTCCTCGGTCTCGATGATCGCTGGGGGCTGGTTGATCCACGCCTTGGTCGGCAGCGCGGGCGGGGCCGGTC
>NZ_JBFLUG010000392.1:0-1416 GCF_041008525.1 Parafrankia sp. FMc2
ATCACACCACCTTGGGGAACTCCCTCGGTGGTGCGGCGATACCCGTCTGGGCCGATCACGCCCGCCGTCAGCCATCCGGCCACCACTTCCCGCCCCGGGAAGCTGCCCAGCAGCCCAAGCATGTGATCATGGTCGACGTGGTCGAACGCCGCTTCCAGATCCGCGTCCAACACCCACCGGCGTTTCGTCCGCGCGCCCGCCACGGTCCAGAAGATCGCGGCAATGGCGTCCTGGCAGCCACGCCCGGGCCGGAAGCCGTACGACTTCGGCTCGAACCTCGCTTCCCACTCTGGTTCCAACGCGGTGACCACCATGGCCTGAGCCGCCCGATCGGCGATCACCGGTATTCCCAGCGGCCTACTCTTCTTCTTTCCCCGCTTCGGGACGAGCACCCGCCTGACAGGCTGCGCGGTCCACGACCGGGCCTTCCTTTGCACCGTCTCAGCCAGCTCGGCCTTTCCCGGCGCGTCCAGCACGACCCGACCGTCCACTCCCGGAGTCAGACGGCCAGCATTGACCTCCGTCACCCGGCGCACGCTCACCTGAGCATTCACCAAAGACCGCAAGGCCAACTTCTGCAGATTCCGGAGACGTTTCACATCTCCGTCTCTCGACGCCGCGAAGATCCGTTGCCGTAGCCTGCGTACTTCCCGGTTCGCCTGGTCCCAGTCAATGTCGTACCAGTCCCAGCCGGGCCGGTCGTCCTCCGGTCCGTTCACCCCGGCCATCGCCGAGGTGTCCAACATGTCCTTCGGTTCCGCATCTGTGGTCATCGGTTGTCTCCACGGGCTCACCTGACCCACGTGGGCACCCTTTCGAGCCCGGACACCAGGTCCGGTATCCGGCCGGTTCCTCCCATGACCCACACCAGGAGGAGGCGCGACTACAGTCATGGTCTTCCCGTCACCTTTCGGTATGCCGGCATTCGCTTCTTGGGTCATCCTGCTCCCGCCAGGGGATCGGCTTTCCTCACGGTCAGCTCACCAGCCCTCACGGGCCGGACCGCGACGGGGTTCCACGTTCCACACGCACAAGCAGCAACCGGATTGGGTGCCCTCTCGACCCCGGGGACAGCGGTGCCCACCACGACCGCTTCCGAATGGACGGCCGTCGCCTGCCGCCTCACAGCGGCATGGTCCCTAAACCCCGGTAGTCCTTCCATCCATCCGAGGCTCAACGTAACGAGGCATCATCGAGGGTTCACTCACGTTCACCCGCCCGGCCTTTCCCTCACCTGTAACCCCCGGATGGATCGGGAGCCCTTGGGCTTTCCCCGGAGCTTCGCACCCCGCCGTCACCAGCGACGCACGTCCAGGTGGGAACGGGCCATCGGGCACTGGCCCGGGACTATATCGCCGGTATCAGCCGGCCCTCCTTCCGATACATCCACTTGTCACGTGCGACCTCGTGTCGCAC
>NZ_JBFLUG010000393.1:0-1413 GCF_041008525.1 Parafrankia sp. FMc2
CACTGTTGTACGGACGCGAAGGCCGCTCCGGCCGCTCACTGTTGTACGGACGCGAAGGCCGCTCCGGCCGCTCACTGTTGTACGGACGCGAAGGCCGCTCCGGCCGCTCACTGTTGTACGGACGCGAGGACCGCTCCGGCCTTACGCCACCGTCGTCGCGACGGGGGCCATCCCGCCGGACGTCAGCGCGGGGACCCGCGGCAGAACCCGGATGGTCGAAACCGCCCCGGTCGGGCCGCCCGGATCGGTCGCCAAAGGGGGCACGGCCACCGGGTGTCGAACGGTCAGGGCGCGTCACACGATCAGGGCGTCCGGAGCGGTCGGGGCGGTCAGGACGGATCGGCCGGTCGGGACGCTCGAAACGGCCAGCCCCAGCACGGCCACCCGCACCAGAACCAGCACCGGAACCCGGCTTACGCCACGGGGCCCCGTCCGAACGGCCGGTGGGACGCCCTGTCGGCCTTCCCGCGGGACCACTTCCCTGACCAGGGCGCTCCCAGCGCTCCCCGCTCCCACCCGTTGATGCCGGACGAGTCCACGGCCTACTGCCGCCAGCGCCTTCGCCGCTGGGACGCTGCTCGCCGTCTCGACGCGGCCCACCCTGTCCTCCCGGACGTTGGCCGGCCGGCCGCCAACCAACGGAGCCACCGGAGGAGGCGTCGCGACCGCGGCCGCCTGCACCGCGAGACGGTGCTCCACGGCCGGCCGAACCAGCCCACGGAGCACCACCGACACGAGACGCCCCGCCCCTCGGCGGGGTGGACGAACCGCCCTCGCCTCGCGGCGGCTGACTACGGGCGGGCGCCGAACCCGAGGATCCGCGTGCGCCATCGAACCGCCGGGCCGGTCGATCGGAGCTGGGACGGGAGTCCCCCTTCACCACCCGGCCTGACCGTCTGCCTTCGGTCTCGGCACTCCACCGGGAGTCCGCCGAGTTGCGGCGTGAACCGGGCGTGTCACGGCGATCCCCTGTCCGCCGCGGGGACTGGCCCTGATAGCCGGGACGGCCACCCCGCGCTGGTGCGGAGGATCTCGGGGATTCGGATCTCGGTGACTCGTCGTTCGGCATACGGAAAACATTCCCTTCGTTCCGGGGTGCCGGAACGCGGCCCTCCCCAGGTGCATCTCATTCTCCGCGGCGCGCAGACGAGCCGCCGGGCAGGGCCGGTCGGTGGGCATCGACCCGATGCCACCGGCGATCAGAACGGGAACGGGTCCACCACCACCGCGGCGGGAGTGGCCTCGTCTGCCCAGCCGAGGCCGGCTGCGGGAAACGTGCCTCAAATACAGGTAGGGGCTGCTCCCGGCCCAAGCCAGAAACAGCCCCCACCAAAAGAAGTCCGGCGGCGTCCTACTCTCCCACGCGGTACCCCGCGCAGTACCATCGGCGCTGAAGGGCTTAGCTACCGGGTT
>NZ_JBFLUG010000394.1:0-1382 GCF_041008525.1 Parafrankia sp. FMc2
GGCACCAGGGCCGCCCGGACCCTGGGCGACGTACTCGTCCAGGACGGAGAGAGCCACGTTGCTCAGCAGCGGGGAAAGAATCGACCCTTGCGGACTACCGGCGTCGGTGTTCACCAGCGTGCCGTCCTCGGTGAGGACACCCGCTTTCAGGAACGCCTTCACCAGAGCCAGGACGCGTTTGTCACCGACACGACCCCGCACCCGGTCCATCAAGGCAGAATGCGAGATCCCGTCGAAACAGGCTTTGATGTCACCTTCCACGACCCACTCGTACGTGCGGGACGCGAAATGGTGCACCTCCGCCACCGTGTCGTGAGCCCGGCGGTTCGGACGGAACCCGTAGGAACACGGAAGAAAATCCGCCTCGAAAATAGGCTCCAACACCAGCTTCAACGACGCCTGCGCCACCCGGTCACGAACAGTCGCGACCCCGAGGTAGCGGACCTTCCCGCCCGTCTTGGGGATCGCGCGCCGCCGCGCCGGCAGGGGCTGGAAGGTACGGGACCTCAGATCTTCCCGCAGCTCCGCGAGGAACTCCTCCACCCCACGCACGGACTCGACGTAGCGGGCGGTCTCGCCGTCCACCCCGGCCGTGCGCGCGCCCTTGTTGTTCCGCACCCGATCCCAGGCGACCAGCAGGAAGCCTGGGTCCGCAACGAGGTTGAACAGGTCGTCGAACCTGCGACGAGGGTCATCACCGGCCCAACGGTGCAGCTTGGCCTGGATCTCCAGTACCCGGCGTTCCGCTCCAGACGGAGCGGCCGCCGGTTCGTCGGTGTTCACCGACGACCTCCTGGTGTTCCAGCACGTCCACCGCCGACTCGCTGGCCCCCTTCGCCATGCGCGGGCCTCTCGCCCGCTCGGACTACTACGGGGCCTCCGCCCCGTCCCGCGCCTTCGACAGACGACGTGCCTATCCCGCCGCTCCGGGTGGCACCCGGCAGACGGGAACGACACGGGACGGTTCCCGTGTTCACTGAGAATCGATCGACCAGTCCGGCATCCAGCTTTGCCCCGGCAGCATCGCCACGGTTACGCCGCAGGCCTTCACCGTGGCCTCCCCACCGACACGCCAAGTCGGCTTCAGAGTCGGCCCGCCCAACGGGTGGACCGTGCACTGCACCCCGGCCTGTATCCACCAGATTTAAGCCGGTGCCACGCTTACGGAGCTTTACCACTGGTTCCTCTCGTACACCCTCTGGTCTCGCTCGCCGGACCCCGCCCGTCTGGCAGTCCCGAGCAGTCCCGGCTTTGTCAGCGCTGCTTCCCGCCCTCCCCGGCGCCTCCCGGGTCAGACTGCGCTCAGCTCCCACCAGACTGCTGCGACAGCCCGGCGAGGAGGTCTCGCACCTCCTTCGATTCCCAGCGCCTCACGGCGCACC
>NZ_JBFLUG010000395.1:0-1375 GCF_041008525.1 Parafrankia sp. FMc2
CAGGGCTGCGACAAAGTCGTGATCGGCGTGTCGGCTGGCGTCGCGGGCTGGTAGCGGCTACGGCGTCGCGGTGAGAACGGCCCGGGAACAGGCGGACGCGGCGCCCACGGGATGATCGAGGTTCCTACACCATGATCGTCCAAGAGTGGGGCCGCGTCCGTGCCTTCAGTGTCGCCTACCCTTGTTCCCGACGGCCAACGGGCCCGGCTGGCGGCCAGGGCCCTCGAGCGGCCCCGCGGTCTGCTCGACGCGCTGGGCGCGGTGCGCGACCACCGTCGGCGCCGCGGGCGCCGCTTCGGCCTGGCGTCAGTGCTGTCCCTGTGGTTCGCCGGTGTTCTGGCTGGTCAGCAGACCTTCGCCGCGGTCTGGGAATGGGCAGTCGACCTGCCCGTGGACATCCTCCCCGCCTTCGGGCTCAGCCGTGGGGTGCCGTCCGAACGGACGATCCGCCGCCTGGTCGAGCGCTGTGACCCGGCAGGGCTGGACCAGGCGCTCTCGGGCTGGATCGCCCGGGCCACGGCGGTGGCGGACCCGCCCGCCGGGCCGCGGGGGCTGGCCCTCGACGGCAAGACCCTCAAGGGCGCCCGGTCGTTCACCGAGGCCGGGGCGATGAGCCAGGAGGCGGTCGTCGAGGCGGTCTGGCACGACACCGGGATCGCCGCCGGCCACCAGCGGGTCGTCGACGGGGACGAGATCGCCGCGGTCGAGGCGCTGGTCGGCCGGCTCGACCTGACCGAGGTCCTGGTCACCGCGGATTCGCTGCATTCCCACACCCGGCTCGCCCGGAAGATCCGGGCCAGGGGCGGCCACTGGCTTTTTGTGATCAAGGGAAACCAGCCGACCGTTCACGCGAACCTCACCCGGCTGCCCTGGGACCGGTCACCGGACCTGGTCACGACGACCGAGAAGGCCCACGGCCGGATCGAGGTCCGCTCGCTGAAGGCTCTGACCGTCACCACGCCGGCGCTCGTCGGCTTCCGGGGCACCAGACAGGTCCTCCGGTTGTGTCGGCGGACCCGGCGCAAGAAGACCGTCACCGCGAAGCCGACCTGGTCCGAGGAGGTGTTCTACCTGGTCACCAGCCTGCCCGCCGAACAGGCCCACCCCCGCCACCTCGCCGCCCGCGTCCGCGGGCACTGGACGGTCGAGGCTGTCCACCACGTCCGCGACCGGATCCTCGACGAGGACCGCCACACCGTCCGCACCGGCAACGCCGCTCTCGCCTGGGCGATCGCCCGCGACACCGCGATCAGCGCACTACGCCTGGCCGGGCACAAGAGCATCGCCCCCGCCCTGCGGGCCACCGCCCGCAGACCCGAGCGCGTCCTCCAGATCATCGGCCTGATCAGCGAAAAGGGACTTTGACGGAGCCCTG
>NZ_JBFLUG010000396.1:0-1372 GCF_041008525.1 Parafrankia sp. FMc2
CAGCCGGACTTTAGTGATCATTTTGATCTGATGGGTCATGGTTGAGATGCGACGTTGAGGTGGAGCCGGTCCAGGCACGCAAGAGGCCACCGGTGATCATCGAGGTTTGTGACGACTCTCGAAGATCAGCCGGTGGCCGTGTGCCCCAGCGTAGACCCCGACGGGTGGCGAGAGGCGTTCGAGGGGCTCGCGGGCCGGCTCGACCGCCGGTTCGCCCGGCCGGAGTCTCGCCGGCGGATGCGCCGGTTCCTGCGCGGTCTGATGGCCGGGCTGCCGCGGGTGAACTGCTGGACGTTGGCCGAACACGCCGGGGAGGCATCCCCGGGCGGGATGCAGCACTTCCTGGCCGCCGCGGTGTGGGACGACGACGGCCTGCGCGGCGACCTGCGTGACTACGTCGTCGAGCGGTTCGCCGACGCCGAGGCGGTGTTCGTCTTCGACGAGACCGGCGACGTGAAGAAGGGACCTGTGACCGTCGGTGTCCAGCGGCAGTACACCGGAACGGCCGGACGGATCGAGAACGCCCAGGTCGCGGTCTACCTGACCTACGCCACCCAGGCCGGGCACGCGTTCCTCGACAACGCCCTGTACATGCCGAAGTCGTGGATGGCGGACCCGGACCGCTGCCGGGCCGCGGGCGTCCCCGACGACCTGGAGTTCCAGACCAAACCCGCACTCGCCCGCCGCCTGGTCGAGACCGCGCTCGACGCCGGGGTCCCCGGCCGATGGGCCACCGGCGACGAGGTCTACGGCAACGACCCCACACTGCGCGCCGCCCTGGCCCGCCGCGGCCTGGGCTACGTCCTCGCCGTCGCGAAGACCCATCAGATCGACACCAGGGCCGGCAGGAAGAAGGCGATCGACCTCGCCGTCACCCTGCCTACCACCGCCTGGAACCGCATCTCCGCCGGCAACGGAGCCAAGGGGCAGCGGCTCTACGACTGGGCGCTGATCGCGACCACCGACCAGGACCTCCCCGGCTCCCACCATCTGCTGATCCGCCGGAACATCACCACCGGCGAGTACGCGTTCTACCGGGCCCACAGCCCGGCCCCGGCCCCTCTGACCGCCTACGTCCGCGTCGCCGGGATCCGCTGGAACGTCGAAGACGACTTCCAGTCCTCCAAGGAACTCGCCGCCCTCGACGAGCACCAAGTCCGGACCTGGACGTCCTGGCACCGCTGGACCCTGCTCGCGATGCTCGCCCACGCCTACCTCGCCGTCACCACCGCCGCCGCCCACGACACCGAACCCGCCGACGGGCTCATCCCCCTCACCATCAACGAGGTCCGCCACCTCATCACCCAGATCGCGCTACCCCGACCCGACCCGTCCGCCGGCTTCGTGCTGGCCTGGTCCCGGTGGCGCCGCC
>NZ_JBFLUG010000397.1:0-1366 GCF_041008525.1 Parafrankia sp. FMc2
GTCAGCTGGCTGGCGACGTCGTAGTGCAGGCTGCGGGACCCACCGGTCGCGGTACCCGTGATCAGGTTCAGGTCACCGCGGGAGTTGTACCCGAACGCGGAGTACGACCCCGGATCACCCCGGGAGACCATCCAGGGCGCCGGCAGACTTGCTGCTTAGCAAGTCAAGTTCATGATTGTCGAGACAGCTCGTTCGGGTCGGCGGGCGTGGTGGCGTAGCGCCTGGGCGATGTCGGTGGTGCCGGTCAGGCGCAGGATGGCTTCGCGAGGTTGCTCAGGCTGGCCATGACCGGGGGCGCGTTGCCGGTGTGGGCGAGGTGGCGGTGAACCACCTCAGTCTCAGTCAGACCGGGGCGATTCAGTGGGGCGGAGCTGGCGCAGTAGGCGGGTCTCGTCGAAGTAGATGCGGTTCTCGGTGACCAGGCCGCCGTCCACCCTGTACACCTCGACGATCCGCAGGGTCACGAGGTTGCCGCTCGCCGGGATCGGCTCGCCGCCGGTGGCCGTGAACGGGCCCGTATGCCGGGCCGTCAACGTGGACTCCTCGACGACCAGCGGGCTCTGCTCCGCGAGAAAGTGCGTGTCGACCTCGATGTCGCCGAAGGCGGACAGGAAGGCATCGCTGTGGTTGACCGCCGCCTCGCGGCCGATGAGGCGCACCCCGCCGGGCGCCTCCATCACGACGTTCTCGGCGAGCAGGCCGAGCAGTGTCTCCCGGTCACCGGTCTCGAAGGCGGCGATCACCCGCCTGACCGTGTCCAGCGCGTCACTCATGCCTCCCATCCAAGCCCACGAGCGCCCGCCAGATTCACGATGGTGAGAATCGCGGGCCTTGCTCAGCGCACTCGGACAGGGGGCATGGCAGCCTCGTCCCGCCGGGTCTGGTTCCTGGTGCTGCTGGCCGGGGTCGCCGTCGATCCTCACGTGGCCGCTGGCGAGGGCGACACATCGGGAGGTGCCGCGGAGGTGGTGGCCTGGGTGCGAAGGCGGCGGGGGTGATGCTGCGGATCCGTAGGCGAATGTGGGTGGGGCAGTGCTGGTCGGCGGGAGTGGCTTTCAGCGTGAGGAGGAGGGCGTCGTCGGGCAGGTTCGCGTTGGCGAGGTTCGTGCCGGGGATTCGGGCGAGGAGCGTCGGCACGCCGGCCTCATGATCGTCCTCAAGGTGCAGCCTGGTTGAGGCGACGGGTGTGCCGGTGGTCGTGGTGGTGGTGGCCTCGACGGTGACGGTGGTGGTGCGCCAGGGTCGGCGGGCGTGGTGGCGTAGCGCCTGGGCGATGTCGGTGGTGCCGGTCAGGCGCAGGATGGCTTCGCGAGGTTGCTCAGGCTGGCCATGACCGGGGGCGCGTTGCCGGTGTGGGCGAGGTGGC
>NZ_JBFLUG010000398.1:0-1348 GCF_041008525.1 Parafrankia sp. FMc2
AACGAGAACACTGTGAGTGTCGGTGGCAGCCCGACCCGGGTTGATCGGCCAGGCTGAGGCCGACGGTGAGAGGTGACTCCCGAGAACACTGGCCGCTCGTGGGCGTGCCTGTCGTTTGACCTGTCCCTCAAGCCGTCGGCACCAGGCCCGGCGCGCTTGTCTTGGCTTGATCAGGAGCTTGTCCGCCTTCGGCGTGACTCCTCACAGTGCTGCCGCGACAGTGTCTTCTCCCGGACCGGTGCCGCAAGGACACGACGGACGAGGAGACCAGCACGTGAAGCTCGCCGAGCAGTACGCCTACGTCATCGGAGGAGACCCGGACCGCGACACCGTCGACCTGGCCGTCCTCGACACGAGGACCGGCGCGACGACCGCACACACGGTCGGGTCCGCGGACGGCGCGGGCTACGCCGCGATGTTCACCTGGGCGAAGGAGCATGCTCCGGGCCGGCGCGTGTGGGCGTTGGAAGGCACCGGCAGCTTCGCCGCCGGGCTGGCGACGTTCCTCGCGGAGGCCGGAGAGGACGTCGTCGAGGTCGGCGGAGCCAAACGAGGCCGCGGCGCGAAGAACGACAAGATCGACGCCGTGCGCGCGGCGCGGACCGCGCTCGGCCGCGACCAGCAAGCCAACCCCCGCGCCCGCGGGCTACGAGAAGCGCTGCGCGTCGTCCTCACCACCCGCCACGCCGTCCTCGTCAGCCGCACCAAGGCGATCAATGAGCTCAAAAGCCTGGTCGTGGTGGCTCCCGAGTACCTGCGCGCCGGACTCCGGGGCCACAACATCGCACGCCAGCTCGGCATCGTCGAGCAGCTCCCCACCGCCCTCGACGCCACCGTCGAGCATCGCACTACCGTGCTGGCACTGCGCTCCGTCGCGGCACGGATCCGTTTCCTCAGCGGCCAGGTCGACGAGCTCGACGCCGAACTGGCGGCCCTGCTGGCCCAGCACCCCGCCGGCCCCGCTCTGCTCGCCGAACCAGGAGTCGGCCCCGTGGTCGCCGCCCAGCTGCTCGTCAGCTGGTCCCACCACGGCCGCGTCCGCAGTGAAGCCGCCTTCGCCGCGCTCGCCGGCGCCGCCCCACTGGAAGTCAGTAGCGGGCAGCGCACCCGCCACCGGCTCAACCGGGGCGGTGACCGGGCACTCAACCGCGCCCTGCACACCGTCGCGGTCACCCGGCTACGGTGCCACCCCGAGTCCCGTGCCTACGAAGCCAAACGCACCGCCCAAGGCAAGACCCACCGCGACGTCCGACGTTCCCTCAAACGCGCCCTCGCTCGACGCCTCTACCGCCGCATCGAAGCAGCGACCCGCACCACCGAGCTCTCAGCCAGCTCTTGACAGACATAG
>NZ_JBFLUG010000399.1:0-1347 GCF_041008525.1 Parafrankia sp. FMc2
GCCAGCCCCTCACCGGCCCCAGCGCGGTGACCTTGGTGGTGTTTTCTCCCGACGGGCGCACCCTGGCCACCAGCTCCCTCGACGGGACGGTGCGGTTGTGGGATGTGAGCACCCCGACCACCCCCACCCCGCTCGGCCAGCCCCTCACCGGCCACACCGACTCGGTGGCCTCGGTGGCGTTCTCTCCCGACGGGCGCACCCTGGCCTCTGGGGCCGACGACGAGACGGTGCGGTTGTGGGATGTGAGCACCCCGACCGCCCCCACCCCGCTCGGCCAGCCCCTCACCGGCCACACCGACTCGGTGGCCTCGGTGGCGTTCCCTCCCGACGGGCGCACCCTGGCCACGGCATCCCGCGACGACACGGTGCGGCTGTGGAGGGCCGGATGAGCAGTTCCCGGATGCGCGCATCCGGGAGAGTCCGCCTGCCGGCTCTGGGGCCCGGTAATTTCCGGGGGGATCCCAGGCCTCGATGCGGCCGATACACGCGCGGTGAGCCGCACGCCCCGGATGCCCCGTCGATCCAACGTCAAGATCGCCAGTGGGCGTCAACTCGTTGACTATCTTGAGGATGGATGTGCTATGCGCCGGGTTGGTGGCGGTTCGTGGCAGGCTGAACGGCTATGAGCGCGGGGGCTACAGCACACCAGCGGGATACCGCCCAATCCAATGCTCGTTGACCGGGAGCGGGTAGCGGGGGCGCTGCCCGGCTACACGCTGGGCGCCGAGCTCGGCGCGGGGGCGTTCGGGCTGGTCCTGGCCGGTGAGCACCGGCAGATGGGACGGCCGGTCGCGGTCAAGGTGATGCGCGCCGAGGGCCCCGAGGGGCACATGGTGGCCTTCGGGGCCGAAGCGCGCACCCTGGCCGGGCTGGACCACCCCCACATCGTCCGTGTCTACGACTACCTCGACGTCGACGGCCTGTGCCTGGTCGTAATGGAGCTGCTGCCCGGCGGCACCCTGACCCACCGGCGCACAGACCTCACCGCCCCCCAGGTCTGCGCGGCCGGCCTGGCCGTGGCCGCCGCGTTGGAACACGCCCACACCCATGGGGTGCTGCACCGCGACATCAAACCCGACAACATCCTGTTCGCCGCCGACGGCACGGTGAAAGTCACCGACTTCGGCATCGCGAAAATCTTCGACGGGTCCGCCGCCACTGCCAGCGGCGTGGCCGGCAGCCCCCTGTACATGGCCCCCGAACAGATCGACGGCGGCCGCCTTGGCCCCGCCACCGACCTCTACGCCCTCGGGGTCGTCCTCTACCAGCTCCTCACCGGAGCCCCACCGTTCGACCCCCGCCAGCCCGTCCAGGCCCTGTGGCGCCAGCACCTGACCGACCCCCCAC
>NZ_JBFLUG010000039.1:0-63494 GCF_041008525.1 Parafrankia sp. FMc2
TCCCCCGTCCCTCGGCTCTGCATCAGCACCTCCTCGACATCCTCGATGTCGACCCGACCCGGCCACCTTGAACCGAAACCGGGCCGGTCAACGCATCGCAACCCCATGTGCGGAAGACAGGTCTAGCTCGGCGGCGGCACCGACATCGACCGGGCGGTCAGCTACGGCGCGAGCCTGGTGCGCCGGCCCACCGACACCGTCCTCTTCCTGATCAGCGACCTCATCGAGGGCGGCGACCAGTCCTCACTGATCGCCCGGCTGCGGAACCTGGTCGACGCCGGCGTCACCGTGGTCGTGCTGCTGGCGCTGTCGGACGACGGTGCGCCCGCCTATGACCACGAGCTCGCCGCGACCTGCGCGGAACTCGGCGCACCCGCCTTCGCCTGTACCCCGGACCGCTTCCCCGAGCTGCTCGCCACCGCCCTGCGCAGGGAGGACGTCAGTCGATGGGCCGCCCTCCACGGTTTGTCCCACGGCTGACGGCGTATGGCAGCCGGCGAGCTGCGGGCGTGCTGGGCCGGAAGACTCCCGCGAGACTCCCGCGCCTGCTTCGGCTCTTCGGCCTGCTCAGGATGCGTCGTCGTAGCCTTCGCGGACGGCGAAGCGGGTCAGTTCGACGCGGTTGCGCAGCTGCAGCTTCGCGAGCACGTTGTGGACGTGGTTCTGGACTGTCCGGTGCGACACGCTCAACCGGCGCGCGGCGTCCCGGGAGGACAGGCCCTTCGCGACCAGTCTGAGCACCTCGATCTCACGCGGGGTCAACCGTGGCGCTGGCGGCGAGCCTGCCTCCGAGCGCGGGCCCTGATCCCGCGCCGCCCGGGCCATGTCCCCGAGGACGAGCGCTGCCAGTCCCGCGGTGAAGACAGCCGTCCCACGCGCCGTGCGCCGGACGGCGTCCACGAGCTCCTCCGGCCTGGCGGACTTGAGCAGGTATCCGGATGCCCCGGCGCGGACCGCGTCCAGAACGTCGGCCTGCTCCCCGGAGGCGGACACGACGAGGACCGATACCGGGGCGCCGGTGAGCGGGTGCGGTGCCTCGGCCGACCCGACCAGAGCGCGGATCACCTCGACGCCCGAGCCATCCGGCAGCCCCAGATCGAGAACGACCAGGTCAGGTCGGGTCGCGGCCAGGACACGCAGCGCCTGCGCGACCGAACCCGCGGTGCCGACGACCGTGAACCCCGCCTCGCCCAGGTCCCGACTCAGTGCCTCCCGCCACAGCGGATGATCGTCGACGACGACCACCCTCGTCGTCCTGCCCGCCGCGCCGCCGGTGTCATCCGGGTGGTCCACCTCGTCCGTGCTGTCAGCGCGGGACACGCAGCTCGACCTCCGTTCCCTCTCCCGGACGGCCGGTGATCACGACGTCGCCGCCGAGTTCCCGGATCCGTCCGCACACGGACACCGCGAGCCCGAGTCTGCCTTCCGCCGCGGCCCGCACGACCCGCCCCGGTGCGATGCCGATCCCGTCGTCGCGGACCGTCACGGCCACCGAGTCGCCGTCGTCCTCGAGCAGCAGCCACGCCGAGGCCCCGGGGCCAGCGTGGGCGGCCACGTTGTCCAGCACCGCGCGGACGGCGGCGACAACCTCGACGGCGTGATCCGCACGCAGCTCCACAGGCGCTCCCGGTGTGGAGACCGTCACCGGCCCCCTCCGCAGCGGCTGTGGCAGCGGTGGTGGTGTCCGGGCCGCCTCGGTCAGCAGCGGTCCGAGATCCACCCCGGCTGCGGCCGGCCCGGAGAGACCACTGTGCCCACGGCCACACGGCCCGCGGCCCGGCGGGCGTTGCGCGACGGGCGCCTGGGACGCGCCCGGAGTGCGCAGCAGATCGCGCAGCGCCGACTCCTGGCCCGCGGCCAGCCTGGCCACCTCGGCCGGGGAAAGGCCACGCGGCGCTTCGCGCGCGATCAGCGAGAGGACCTGCAGGACGCTGTCGTGGACGTTGCGGGCCAGGCGTTCCCGCTCTGCCTTCCCGGCCTGCACCGCCAGCACCTGCGTCAACGCCGCCTCGGCACGGATGGCCGTCCGGCTCAGGTAGCCGACGATGGCCCCCGACAGGACGAACAGGACCGCTGGCCGGATCGACACGTCGTCCACCGATCCGCGCGCGGCGACGGACGCCGCGGCCAGCGTCACACCGCCGATGATGCCCCCGGCTGTTCCACCCGCGAGCGCAGCGCTGAACACACCGCTCCCGGTCCACAGCGCGGGCAGAACGTCCGCCGATCCATCCGGGCTCACGACATCGGTCGTCATCATGATCGCTGTACATACCGCGACGTCGGCGACGACGAGCGCCGTGCGCACCCGCGGCCGTCGGCCGTCGGAGGCCGGGGCGAAGAGCGAGATGACCACCGACCAGACCACCAGCACGCCGAACCAGACGATGCCGTTCACCGGATGCGCGGTCTGCCCGACATCGCGGCCGACCGTGACGACCGCGTAGAGCACCGTCGCCAGCCGGAACACGGCGAGCGACCGCCACAGTGCCCCGCGCACACCCTCCGGCCCGCGAAGACGGTCGGATCCCCGCAGCATCCGCAGCGGCATGCGCACCGGGCAAGTGTTGCAGGAAGTCCCGGTTGGTACGACAACGCGTGGCCCCGCGAAGAAAGCAGCCCCGCGCGGAAAGATGAGTACGGCGACTCAGGTCAGACAGCGCCGGCGGCCCCAGGCTGGAGATGTGACCACTACCAAGCCTCCCGCCCCGAAGACGACGTCCGCGTTCATGGTGCAGGCCGCTCTCTCCTTCGCCGTCTCGGTGTCGGCGGTCGCCTACGCGATCGCGCACCTCCCCGGGGACGGGTGGATCCGCGGCTTCCTCACCATCGGCATGCTCTACGTCGTCACGTCGACGTTCACGCTCTCCAAGTGCGTCCGTGACCATCAGGAGGCGTCCGCCGTCGTCAGCCGGGTCGACCAGGCCCGGCTGGAACGGCTCCTCGCCGAGCACGACCCCTTCCGGCAGCCTGGCCAGCTGCACTGACCACGGTACGTACACATCTGAACTCGGTTTAATTTCCTGTGTCGCGGAGAGGAAGGCTGGGCCCAGAGCCGCACACAGCGGACAACGCCCAGGCGGCACCCGCACAGGAGGCGACGCGCATGCTCACATCGAGGCCACCGAGGCGGACGGCCCGAACCGGATCTGGCCGGCGCACCAGCCGCCTGGCCTGCACGCACCCGGCGCCGGCAGCCTCCGTGGTCGAGGCGTGAGCGCCACGGACCTCCACGAACGCCCGGCCGGCCCGGCGGAGGAGGAAGGGGCGCCGTCGTTGCCGCGCGCCCAGGTCAATCTGATCTTCGGCACGATCCTGCTCGGAATGCTGCTCTCGGCGCTGGATCAGACGATCGTCTCGACGGCGCTGCCGACGATCGTCAGCGATCTCGGCGGAGCCGGCCACATGAGCTGGATCATCACCTCCTACCTGCTGGCCGAGACGATCGCGACCGTCCTCGCCGGCAAGTTCGGCGATCTGTTCGGCCGCAAGCGGATCTTCCAGCTCAGCATCATCATCTTTGTCGTCGGATCGTTCTTCTGCGGGCTCGCGAACACCATGCCCGTGCTGATCGCGGCCCGCGCCGTACAGGGCATCGGAGCCGGCGGCATTCTCGTCACCGCCCTGATCGGTGACGTCATCCCGCTGCGTGAGCGGGGGCGGTACCAGGGCGCGCTCGGCGCGGTGTTCGGCCTCACGACCGTGGTCGGCCCGCTGCTCGGCGGTCTGTTCACCGACCATCTGTCGTGGCGCTGGGCGTTCTACATCAACATCCCGATCGCGGTGGTCGTGATAGCGCTGGCGGCACGCACGATCCCCGGCCGCATGAGCGTCGGACGTCCCAAGGTCGACTATCTCGGTGTCCTCTTCGTGGCCCTCGGAGCCAGCGGGCTGACGCTTGCCACCGCCTGGGGCGGCACCGAGTACGCCTGGGGATCGGCCACGATCATCAGCCTGTTCGCCGGTTCGGTACTCGCCCTGGGACTCTTCGTCCTGGTGGAGCTGCGGGCAGCCGAACCGATCCTGCCGATGCGGCTGTTCCGGAGCCGGGTGTTCGCGACCGCGTCCGTCCTCAGCTTCATCGTCGGGTTCGCGATGTTCGGCGCGCTCACGTTCCTGCCGTCCTACCTGCAGTACGTCAGCGGGGCGTCGGCGACCATGTCCGGCGTCCGGACGCTGCCGATGGTGCTCGGGCTGCTGACGACCGCCATCGTCTCCGGTCAGGTCGTCGGCACCACGGGCCGGTACAAACCGTTCCCGGTCGCGGGCACCGCCGTGACCGCACTCGCGCTCTTCCTGCTGTCCCGGATGAACGCGGACACCCCCGTCCCGCTCCAGTCGCTCTACATGCTGATGCTCGGGGCCGGCATCGGCCTGTCCATGCAGATCCTGACGATCATCGTGCAGAGCACCGTCGACTACCGCGACCTGGGCGCGGCGACCTCCGGGGTCACCTTCTTCCGCACTCTCGGCGGGTCGTTCGGGGCGTCGATCATGGGCGCCGTCTACGCCAACAGGCTCGGCGACGTCCTCCCACCGGCGCTGGCCGAAGCGCAGGTGTCACCCGGGGCTGTCACCAGCCCCGCGGCCGTGCACAGCCTCCCGGCGGGCGCCCGGGCACCGGTCATCGCCGCCTACGCCGAGGCCGTCCACACGATCTTCCTGTGGGCTGTCCCGATCGCCGTGGTCGGCCTGGTCGTCGCCCTGCTGCTGCCCCAGGTCACCCTGCGCGGGACGGCCCGCGAAGCCGTCCGCGGCCCCGGCGAGGGCTTCGCGATGCCGGCGAGCCAGAGCTCCGACGCCGAGCTGGAGACACTGATCAGCCGCCTCGTCCGGCGGAACCGGGAGGCGGTCGGCAATCTCGTGGCCAGCTCCGGAGCGGGGGTCGACCTGCCCACCGCCTGGGGGCTGCTCGGCGTTCAGCTACGCACCCGGCTGCGCGACCACCCGCCGCGGCAGCGGGACATCGAGCGCCGCCTGCGCATCCCCCACGGCGTGCTCACCTCGTTCTACGACGGCCTCGTGGCCGAGGGCTACCTCAGCCGGGACGGCGAGCTCCTTCTCCTCACCGACCGTGGCCGCACGGCCGTCGTCACACTCGGCGACGCGTGGACGTCCTGGCTGTCGGAGCAGCTCGTCGAGTCCGACAGCGAACGCGCGGTCATGGACGCCCGGGTCCGCGCGGCGATCGGCCGCATCGCCCGGCGCCTCATGACCGAAGATCAGCCGGACCTCACCCCGGCCTGACGACCTCACCCCGGCCTGACATCCAGACCTGACACCCAGGCCCGACACCTCGGCCGGAGGTCGCCAGGGCAGCGGCTGCCCGTCGCGGAAGAAGCCGCCGGTGGGGCCGTCGTCGGAAAGCAGCGCGGCCCACACGACGCCGGCGGCGCCGTCCGCGACAGGACGGCACGACTGTGTCCCGTGCGCGCCGATCACCCGGCAGTCGCACCGCACTCGACGTTATCCGCGGATTGTTGAGACCAACCGACCCGGATGCCGTCGCCAAGGTCCTGGCCGAGATGGACACCGGTCGACTCATCGGGCAGCCCGTGGCCGTCGCATGTTCCCTCCGCGGCGCCGCAGGCACCTTCTCGCGTCGTTGGCGTAACGGGGGTCTGATTCTCGATGGTCGTAGCCTGACCTGACTCCCTTCCCTTTGGCGTGGAAACCGAGCCACGCGTCTGCCTTCTCGGCTCGACGTGGAGCAGGTACGCGATGTCCGGGGCGCCGAGGGGTTCACCATCGCGGCCTGCCTGTTCAGAATGCCGGCAAGGACCCGCCGTCGTGGCGCGAGCCGCCGGCCCGCATCCCTGGATGCCGGGAGTGACCTGCTGGCTGCAGTTGCAGGACCGGCCGCGCCGCCCACCCGCTGGATCGCGGCCCAGCCGCCGCCGTTGACATGTGAGGGCGCTCACCTCTACGGTCCCTATAGTCCCAATTATGGATAGTAGTTCATACATGCGAACTATAGTGGGCTGTAGTAGGCGCTAGCAGCTCACATCGCGCGATGTCGTGAGAGGGGCCGTGCGGGTGGCCAGATCGTTCGGATGCCGAGAGCCGATCGCCGCCGTCGTCGACCTGGCGCTCACAGTCACCGGATGCGGCCCGCCCCCGCCGGTAGCGGAGGCGGGCTTCGAACTCGTGACGGGCACCGCCCCTGCTCGTGCCCTGCTCGTGCGACAGATGGGTGATCGGTCCACGCGGTAGGGGCAGCCGTGAAGGCACCTCCCCCACCGACCTGCGCTTCGACCAGATCCGCTCGAGCACCGTCAGGATCATCGACATCCGGGCGAAATGATCATCAGCTCGGCGGTTGGGACATACCAGCTCGACGCGGCCATTCCTGATCCGTGGAGCATTCATCGTTCCGACCAGCCACCGCATTCATGACCTCCTACTGAAGGAAACTCTGGTGATCTCCCCGGGAAATGCGACGAAGATGTGGGCGTTACACGGCCCGACGATGACCCTTGATGCCGGAATAGTCATGGTCGGTGGCGCTGGGACAGTCACGATTCCCGACCCCTGCTATGTGATCAGGCATCCCCGGGGTCTCGTCCTCTTCGACACCGGTCTCGCGCCTGAGGCCCAGCAGGACCCGGTCGCCGTCTACGGCGACCTCGCCCTGCATGTCGGCATGAACTTTCCCGAGGACCAGAAGCTGGACAACCAGCTCGCGGCCATAGGGTTCGGGCTGAGAGACATCACCCACGTGGTGTGCTCGCACACCCACCTTGACCATACCGGTGGTCTCCACCTGTTCCCGCACGCGAAGTTCTACGCCGGCGCCGGAGATCTGCGCTATGCCTTCTGGCCCGACGCCCTCGACGCCGGGCTGTACCGACGGCACGACCTCGAGGCGACCCGCGGCTTCGACTGGACTCATGTCCACAGCGATCTGGACCTGTTCGGCGACGGCTCGATCGTGATACTGCACATGCCTGGCCACACACCCGGGAACCTCTCCCTCCTGGTCCGCCTGACCGGGACGACGTTCCTGCTGACGGCGGACACCGTGCACCTGAGGGCCTCGCTCGACAACATCGTTCCGGCGCCTGCCGACTACAACAGTTACGACGCGAAGCGCTCGATCGAGCGGCTCGCGCACCTTCGCGACAGCCTCGACGCGACGGTGTGGATCGGCCACGACCCGGAAGACGCGAAGGATTTCTCGTTCGCGCCCTACGCCTACGAGTAGGTTGCCATGGCCATACTTGTCGACTACCAGTGCCTAGCGTGTGGCGGGCGCACCGAACGCTGGGTGGAGAATCCCGCACCGGAAAATTCCACCTGCCCGGCGTGCACGTCCCCGGCTCGCCGGGTTTTCGGCCTCGGCGGAATCGGAAAAGCCGAGGGAGGCGCTGGTTCCGAACCGACTGCAACCCAGGATCCGAATTTTCTGTTGAAGAACTCGCGTGTGCCAGGAATATGTCACATGCATCCGAGCGCCGCGCGGCGCTGGGCGGCCATGGCTCGAGGCGACCAGCGTGCGGTCGATCGCGAGATCGCCTATCAGGAGGCAGCGATCAGCGCGGGCACCCTGAGCCCGAGTGACGCATTCACTCACTGAGGGTCCGACCGGTTCACCCACGGGACCGCGACACGGGTATGCGTGGAGTCGAGAGACGTGACGTACGGATCAGGATCTTCCAGCGACTCGGCTACAACCTGGCTGATCCCGGGGCCGCGCCGGAACTCCCACCGGCGCGGCCCGCCCTCATCAACAATCGCAGCCTTCTACCCGGGCCCTCTGATCCACCGGGCTCAGGATCCGGCCGGCGCCTTGTCAAGGAAGCCGAACACCTTGGTGATACGACCATCGGCGCCGCGTTCGATCACGTCGAATCCGACGACAGGCGGTTCGGCGCCGGCCAGGCCGAGACTCCAGGTGAAACGGGCCTGGTCGTGGTGGCCGTCGACCGATCCGACCAAGGTCATCGTAAGGCCCGGGAACTGGCTCTGCACCGCGCCGATCATCGCACTGACTGCGTCGCACCCCTCTGCGGCAACGATCGGGTCGACGTACTGGACACCAGGAGCCAGGATCTTCTCCACAACAGCTCTCCGCATGGTCGGGTCGGTCTCGTTCCAAGCCGCGAGGTAATTCAGCGCCAGGGTCTCGAAGTCGTCCACGGGTGGTCCTCACTCTCAGACACGGTGTTAGATATGCCGCCGACGTCATACGGAAGCTCGAACGCCTGGGACCAGACCAGGAACTCCAGATCCCGGGTGGCGGACATCGCTGCCCACCATGAGGTCCCGGGCCGTTTCGGCGGTGGCCGGCTCGATGCTGGCGACCGCGGCGCGACCCGTCGATTACCTGCGAGGTCATGGCCGACCTCGTGGCATCACCCTTAGGGTCGTGGCATGGCCCTCCCCCGCATGCATGACCAGCCCGTGGGGGTCCTGCTCCGTGGATGGCGGGAACAGCGCCGGCTCACCCAGCTGGGCCTCGCCGAACGCGCCGGTGTCTCGACACGCCACATCAGCTTTGTGGAGAACGGACGGTCCCGGCCCACCAGAGAAATGATCTTGATGCTGGCCGAGCAGCTCGACGTGCCACTTCGGGAACGTAACCAGCTGCTACTGGCCGGGGGCTACGCACCGGCCTATTCGGAGCATGATCTGGCCTCGCCTCCGATGTCAGCAGTGAGTGAGGCGATCAACCGGGTGCTCGCCGGCCTTGCGCCACTGCCCGCGGTAGTTGTCGATCGGCACTGGGAGCTCGTCGCCGCGAACGACTCTATCTCCCTGTTCACCGCGGGAGTGGCGCCCCGACTGTTGGAACCCCCGGTCAACGTGCTCCGACTCAGCCTGCATCCCGATGGCATGGCCCCACGCATCTTGAACCTACCCCAATGGAAGGCGCACCTACTCGACCGGTTGGCACGACAGGCAGAAAAGTCCGCGGATCCTGTTCTTCTGGACCTCCACGCCGAACTTCACACCTACCCTGCGCCCGGTGGTGGGCGCTTTCGGGACCGCGACGTCAACGGCCGCCATCGCCGGTCCGCTGCGAACGGGATGGCCAGCCGCGACACCAGCGACAGGGAAAGGATGGATTCTCAGCCAGAACTCTGGGCAGCAAACACGATCGTCGTTCCGATGCACTACAAGTCACCCCGAGGTGACCTTGCACTCTTCACCGCCACCACGGTGTTCGGTACTCCCACCGACGTCACCGTGGCGGAACTCGCGATCGAGACCTTCTACCCGGCTGACCCCACCAGCGCCAATCTGCTAAACGCATCCCCGCGCTGACAGGCGACAGCGGGCGAGCGGCAGACACCGACCAAAGCGAGGCAACACAGCGCCCCTCAGTTGTCATCCGCAGGCTTGGCTGCCGGTCTGGCTGCCAGCGCGTGATCCGCTCAGTCCCATCGCCCACCAGGCCCGACAGCTCGACGATGTCAGGTCGCCGGATCCGCGCGAGCGGCCGGGGAGCTGGGCGACAGAGGTGGGGATCGGCTACTCGCCACGGTCGCCGCGCCGTTTCGTCAGCTCGATCGCGACTCGCTGGCCCGGCCCGGTAGAGCTGCCGACCTCGCCGGCCAGCGCGTTCAGCATGGTCCAGGCGAACGTGTCCTTCGATGGCGGCTCGCCGTCAGAGCTGTCGACCGAGAGGGTCACCCTCATGAAGCCTGGAGACAGCGTGACGACGCACTCCAGGGCCGATCCCGGGACGGCGGAGACCAGCAGCAGGGCGGCGGCCTCGTCCACGGCGATCCGCAGGTCCTCGATGTCGTCAAGGGTGAGGTCCGCCCGCGCGGCCAAGGACGCGGTCGCGGTGCGCAGGACGACCAGGTAAGCGCCGGCGGCGGGAACACTGAGCTGCGCGACGTCGAGCAGGCCGTCACCGTGGCCATCGCCGGTCTCGCTCACGTACTCGGCTCGGGATCGCATCGCGCCGGGCACGGACGACCCTCCGCGGACCCGGACTTCGCAGCCGCCAAGGTCCGCTCAGGCCGGCGTCGCCGTCGTAGCTCCGAGATGAACGTCAGCATCGAGCCTCATGTGGGAGGACCGTGCTCCACCGGTCCGTCCGACCCCAGTTTACTTGTCCAGGGCACTGCCCGAGGGCGGTGGTTGCCAGCCTGCTTCCATGGTGGACAGGGCGACGGACGAGGAGGCCGGGGCACTGTGCTCAGGGTGGCGACGGTCAATGTGAACGGCATTCGCGCGGCCAGACGGCGAGGGATGGGTGCGTGGCTGGAGGCCCGGTGCCCGGACATCCTGTGTGTACAGGAGGTGCGCGCCGACGACGCGGTGCTGGCGGACTCGGTCGGGTCCGGCTGGCACATTGTCCATGAGGCGGCGGCGGCGAAGGGTAGGGCAGGGGTCGCGATCCTGTCCCGGATGGCACCCACAAGCGTCCGCGCAGGGCTCGGCGAATTCACCGGCGCCGGTCGATGGGTAGAGGCGGACTTCGCTCTGGAGGGCGATGCTCTGGAGGGCGATCCCGGGCTGCTGACGGTGGTGTCCGTGTACGTACACACCGGCGAGGCGGACACACCCCTGCAGGAGGAGAAGTACCGCTTCCTGGCCGCCATCCGAGAACGCATGGCAAAGCTGGCAGCCGACGGCCGGAACGTGCTTGTGTGCGGCGACCTCAACATATGCCACCGTGAGATCGACCTGAAGAACTGGAAGGGCAACCTGAAGAAGGCTGGATTCCTTCCTCCGGAACGAGCCTGGCTTGACCAGCTGTTCACCGAGGATGCTTTCGTGGATCTCGTACGGAATTTCGCAGGAGAACAGCCGGGCCCCTATACATGGTGGTCATGGCGAGGTCGGGCCTTTGATACTGACGCCGGCTGGCGAATCGACTATCTAATATCAAGTGACCACCTGGCCGGGCGGATCCTGACCGCCGCCGTGGATCGGGCGCCGGCCTATGATCAACGCTGGAGCGACCACGCGCCGGTGTATGCCGATTTCGACGTGTAGTTACCGCGAGACGCCCCATGTACCCCACGATCCCTCGCCCCACATCGTCTGATTCAGAGAGATTCGGCAGTCGTTCGCGTGGCCGCCGTGGGAGCGCACCCGCGCGCGCTCATCCGGTCCGCCTCGCCGAGTGTGAGTTCCCACGGGAAGGTGTCGAGCTGCCGGCCGCCGGTGTGGGGCTCGTGCGGCTGCCAGGTACCCGGTCCCATGAGGATGCGGGCTCCGGCTTCCCTGAGGTCGGTGACGCCTCGTTGGACGGCGAAGTAGGCGGTCAGGGCTGAGTTGACGAACAGCAGGACGACGACCGGGACACCCGCAGCCCGAATACCTCGGCCAGGACGCCCAGGGCGTAACAGCCCCCTCCTCGCTTCCGTCCCTTTCCCCATCGTCGGTTCACGGGCGACCGGCTGGGCGGTTTCTCACAGCAGCCAGGGGCAAGTCACCGTATACGCGATCTGCGCGCCGTGAGCCGTCACGGGTCGTAATTTGTTTACGGACAGATGCGGCCCGCGGCAGCGCCGAGTGGCGGTACCCGCGGTCTGTCCCGTGAGGTACCGCCACTTGATCGTGTCAGGTGAACAGCGGCTTGACCTCAGGACGCTGGTCCGGGCCCGCGGTTCGTCGCCGGGAGGCGGAGGCTGTTGACGGTGAGGTCGAGGATGCGCGCGGCCCGCGCCTCACCGTCACGCGCCGGTCGATACGCCACAGAACACCGAGCTGCAGCAGGACGTCCTCCGGGTCGACTCCGGCCTTTAGTGAGCCCTCCGTCGCCCTGGCGTCGGGCAGGACGGCGATGGCCCGGACGAACGGTTCGTAGAACTCGTCGCCGGCTCCCCCGACCGTGCACCTGTCCGGTCGACAGAGCGGCCCCGCCCCTTCAGGGATGGCCTGCGGTTCTCGCTTCCAGTAGTTGCCACTGGTGTGGGCCGTTTTCCGCCCTCCTGCGGGCTGTTTGCGGATTGCAGGTCACGCTGATTCGCGGAGAACCCTGCGCACAATCTCTTCGACCTGCTCCACGCTCACGGCAGGAGCCTCGGGGCTCTGCACCGCCCGGGCGGGGATGCGCCGGACCAGAGCCGAGGTCGGCAGGTGCTCGGCGGCCGCGCGGGCCTTGAGAGCCTCCGCCAACGACGCGGGAACCCGCACGGACACGACGGCCTGCTCGGCTTCCACGGCCTCCGCTTCGGCAGCCTCGGCCGCGTACTCGGCTCGGATCGCGTCACGCCGGGCACGCCTGGACGAATCAGTCACCGCCGCCATCCCCTTCCAGGCAGTCCCGAAGATCGCTTCCGGGGGTCTTTCGCGCGGTGATCCCAGCCTCGTCGATCGGATCAACGATCACGATCAGCACGAACCCGGCGCTGCGCAAGTACCCGATCAGGCGAGCCGCGCCCATCCTGCTCCACGGGTCCGGATCACGAATGATCCTCCGCGGATCGTTCACAGCCTCCAAGGTCCACTCAGGTTCGATGTCGGTCGCGCCGGAATAACGATCAGACCGATGTCGGATTTACTCCGCGTCCTTCTGGTCCCATCAAGGGCCGTCCACCACAAATTACAGTGTCACACATCTACTCACACGGGTGAACGAGCGCTGGACAACGACTACATCGAGTCAGCACAGCGCCCGACACAGCCGCGCGACCCTGGCCATCCAGCGGACACCGTGCGGGCAGGATGGCGAGTTCACTCACAAACTTGCAGGTCAGGCCGTCGCAGCCTTCGCCGCATCCTTCATCTGCCTCCTGCCGACATCATCGCGTGGCATGTTACGTCGTGCCGTTCCGTAGCTGATTCTGGCGTTCTGTTCAGATTTACGGTGCCATAACCTGGTTCCACAGAGATCAAGATTTGTTCTGACCTGTGAAACCGGTGGTTCGGGGCCAAGGGTGACCAGAGAGCGCCAGAACGGCCCGGTGCCAACGTGGTGCCGCCTGGTGCCCGAGGAACCAGCCCCCACTGCCCCCACCCCGCTACCCCCGAGCCGGAGGACAGCGACGGTCGCCAGGAGGGGCCGAAAAAGCCCGCGAGACGGGGGGGCAGCTACCCCCTACCAAGGGCACCCGATACCGGCTTCAAACACGAGACGTTGCGACAGTACCGTTTTAGTCCACGCGGAAAATCACACCTCCATGAAAAGGGTAAATATTAGCTCCAGCACCTTTTCTTGCCCTACCGGCGGCAGGCGCTCAGCATCGCCTCGATCCCGCTCTCCGAGGTGCCATGGAACTCCCACAGCCGGAAGGTCTCCACAGGCCGGCGGCGGCCCTCTCGATGTTCGATCTCCAGCACGTTGTCGCGAACACGCACGTCGGCGATCTCACTCCACGGCAGACGTAGATCGTCGGGAAACCGTCGGCACCTGATCCCGTCCGGGCCGATGGTCAACAGGCCAGGCCGGACGATCGGAGGAATCAGGGCGGCGGTCCAGACCGCGAACACGAGCGACCAGAGCGCGGCCGGTACGACCGCCCAGGCAGGCAGATCGAGGAAAGCCTGGGCGATCCAGGGAACAGCCGCTCCGACCGCGGTGCCCACGGCCAGGCCGACGCCGATGGCCCGTCCGAGACGCGACTCCCCGTACTCGACCGTGCCGCCCGCCCCCGGCGGCCCGGTCAGCCCTGCCGGCCCGGTCAGCCCTGCCGGTGCGTCGGCGGACTCGACGTTCCGGACCGGCTGGCCGGGTTCGACGGGCGGGGCGGCAGCCCAGCTCGCCGTGCCCCGCACGGGAGCAGGAACAGCGCCGGCGGGGGCCGCGGCGAGCACGGCGAGCACGGCGACCAGCGCCTCGTGCGCGTCCTGAGCGCCCAGCCGGACGTCGGAATCCTTGTCGAGCAGGGAGAGGATCGTCGCGCCGAGCGGCCCTGCCCGTCGGGGCGGTTCCGGTTCGTGGGAAAGCACGGCGGCCACCGTCGCGGCCTCGTTCTCCCGGGCGAACGGCGAGACTCCCTCCGCCGCCGTGTAGAGGGTGGCACCGAGGGAGAACAGGTCACTGGCCGGCATTGCGCGGGCTCCGGAGAAACGCTCGGGCGCCATGTAGGCGAGCGTTCCGAGCGGGCTCTGAGTGGCCGTGGAGTGGGATTCCAGGACGGCCACGCCGAAGTCGACGAGAACGATCCGGCCGTCGTCGCCCAGGAGGATGTTCGCGGGCTTGACATCCCGGTGCACGATGCCGGCCGCGTGCGCCGCGACGAGAGCGTTCAGAACCGCCAGGCCGACCCGGGCGACATCCTCGGGGGCAAGCGGACCCTGCTGCCGGACGACCTCCGCGAGCGAACGTGACGGAACCCACTCCATCACGATCCACGGCAGGTCGCCCTCGTGGACGACGTCGAGGACGGTCACCACGTTGGGGTGGTCCCGCAGCAGGGCAACAACCTTCGCCTCGTGGACGACTCGCGCGAGCAGGCCGCTCGGCTCCGGGTCGGTCACCGCGGCGTTGAGCCGTATCTCCTTGACCGCGACGTTGACGTCGAGCAGCTCGTCCACCGCGCGCCACACCGTCCCGTACGCGCCGGCGCCGAGTCGTTCCGCGAGTCGGTAACGGCCGGCGACCAGACGATCCGTCGCCCCGTGCGGATCGGTAATCACAGCATCCCCAGTCAGCTCACACCCCGCAGTTTTCTCAGGCTTCGCGGCCTGCGCAGACGGTGCTTCCGGTGTCGCCGCGGGCCGATTCCATCATGTCCCAACGACGCGGCCGGGCGCGGCGAATATCCGGATGTCGGGGATGAGGATCGCGCAGCCTCCGGATGATTGTCCGCGTGAACCGCCGTAGTATCACCGCTGGGGACTATAGCTTGGATCTCCGCGATGGCCGCGTTCCGCCGCGAGGCCCGACTGGTGTGGAAAGGCGTCCATGGAGCCGAACCCCTCGCCGCGAGACGACAACCTGCGGTTTCGGTTGGCCGTTCTCACCCACGACCGGATACGGCGATCCGGTTCGCTTCTCTTCGGTGGCGCGGGCCGCGGGTTCCGCCGCTGGTGCGCCCTGCCGGTGGCGGTACTGACTGTCGCGGCGACGGGTGCGCTGTTCGCTGTCGACGCCGGGAACACCAACGCGGCGCGGGCTCACCCAGTGGGCAGCCCATCCGACTCCGCGACCGCGCCGGCGGACCTCCCGGACGGCCTCTCCGCTCCGGAGCGCGCTCCTACCGGGCGAGGTGATACGTCCACGTCGGGTTCTCCCGGAACGTCGCGACCCGGCTCGGCGTCGTCCTCTCCCTCAATCGCTCCGCCACAGCCGCCACAGCCGCCACAGCCCGAGCCGACACCGGCGCCCCGCCCCGGGCCGGCCGGTCCCGAGGCCGGTTCCGCCGAACGGGTGATGCCGTCGCCGGCCACCGGCCTCACCGCCGAACCCGGTGACGGCCGAGCCCGGATCTGCTGGAATCCCGCACCGAACGCCACCGGCTACGTCATGTACCACCGGGACGTCACCACCGGCGAGAGCTGGTATCGGGTCCCCTACCCCGTCACCGACACCTGCAGCACCGTCACCCAGCTCACCAACGGCCACACCTACGAGTTCAGGGTCCGGTCAAGCAACGCCAACGGCGAGGCCGACTACTCCGGAACGGTGCGGGCGCGGCCGGCCGGCACGATCCCGCCGCCGGCCACCGGGCTCACCGCGGCCCCCGGGAACGGCTCCGCCCGGATCTGCTGGAATCCCGCACCGAACGCCACCGGCTACGTCATGTACCACCGGGACGTCACCACCGGCGAAGGCTGGTATCGGGTCCCCTACCCCGTCACCGACACCTGCAGCACCGTCACCCAGCTCACCAACGGCCACACCTACGAGTTCAGGGTCCGGTCAAGCAACGCCAACGGCGAGGCCGACTACTCCGGTACCGCCGCCGCCACGCCCGGCTGACCCGGGTTGAAGGCAGCGTCGCCCGGCACCGGTGGTGAGTTAATCACCCGGCAGCTTGAGGATGACCATGGCGACGTATGCGGCACTGCTTCGGGGCATCAACGTCGCTGGGGAGGCCAGGGTCCGCATGCCCGACCTTCGGAGGATCTTCGAGGACCTCGGTAACCGCGACGTCCAGACCTACCTGCAGTCGGGAAACGTGGTCTTCTCCGCGCCGCCGGATACCGGCGACGCTCCGGAGATCGCCGCGGGCCTCCGCCGGGAGATGATCTCGGACCTCGACGTCGACGTCCCCATCCTGCTGCGCACCGGCGCCGAACTCACCGCGATCGTGGCGGCGAAGCCCTCCGAAAAGCGCGAACCGTAGGTCAGACGGCCTGCTCCTTGGCGGCGGCCTTCATCTGCTTCGTGCCACGGCGTAGTCCTCCGACCTGCTCCTATGCGGTCAGAATGCCGCCTGACCTGCGGTTCTCGCTTTCAGTAGTTGCCATTGACGTGGGCCATTTTCCGGCATTCTGCGGACTGTTTGCGGACCACAGATCACGCTGATTCGCGGAGGACCCTGCGCACAATCTCTTCGACCTGCTCCACGCTCACAACAGGAGCATCGGGGCTCTGGACCGCCCGAGTAAGAATGCGCCGGACCAACACCGAGGTCGGCAGGTGCTCGGCCGCCGCACGGGCCTTGAGAGCCTCGGCCAACGAGGCGGGAACCCGTACGGACACGACAGCCTGCTCTGCTTCGACGGCCTCCGCCTCGGCAGCCTCGGCCTCCTCGGCTGCGTACTCGGCTCGGATCGCGTCACGCCGGGCACGCCTGGACGCATCAGTCACCGCCGCTCCCTCCCTCCAGGTAGTCCCGAAGATCGCTTCCGTGGGTCTTCCACGCGGTGATCCCAGCCTCGTCGATCGGGTCGACGATCACGGTCAGCACGAACCCGGCACTGCGCGAGTACCCGATCAGGCGAGCCGCGCCCGTCCTGCTCCTCGGATCCGGGTCACGAACGATCCTCCGCGGATCCTTCACAGCCTCCAAGGTCCACTCAGGCTCGATGTCGGTCGCACCGGGATAACGATCAGACCGACGCCGGATGTACTCCGCGTCCTCCTGGTCCCACCAAAGGCCGTCCACCACAACTTACAGTGTCACACATCTACTCACACGCGGGAAAGATCACTGGGCGGCGACCACAGCGAGTCAACACGGCGCCCGACACAATCGGACGACCCTGTCCGCCCAGCGGACTCCGTGCGGACAGGACGGAAATTTCGTCCACAAACCTGCAGGTCAAGAGACTGCGGTCTTCGCCGCAGCCTTCAGCTGCTTCTTGTAGTCGCGGACCTTGTCGCGACTCTGGGGGTCAACGATGTCGGCCACCGAGAGGTAGCTTCCGGCATCACCGAACGGAGCGGTGGCCTCCTGCCAGCCTGGCGCCTCGACGCCGAGCTGCTTACCGAGCAGCGCCACGAAGATCTTCGCCTTCTGGATCCCGAAGCCGGGCAGTGCGGCGACCCGCTTCAGCAGATCCTTGCCATCCGCGGCACCCGTCCACACCCGTGCGGCGTCGCCGTCGTAGCTGTCGATCACAATCTGGCAGAGCTTCTGGGTCCGCTGCGCCATCGCCGCCGGAAAGCGGTGCAACGCGGGCTGGATGGAGAAGACCGCTGCCAGCTCCTCCGGATCCATCCCCGCCAGGTCAGCCGCATCCAACGAACGGCCAAGCCGTCGCGTCAGTTCAAACGGCGCGGCGAACGCCCGCTCCAACGGGATCTGCTGGTCCAGCACCATCCCGATCAGCAACGCCAACGGGTCGTCGGTCAGCAGCTCGTCCGCTTCGTCGATCTGACTCAGATGCAGTCCCACGCCTGCACCGTAGCTGACCGCGCCGCGATGGCCGGCGAGCAGCCGGTCATCGCTCCGTCGCCGTGCTGACAGGACCCAACCTGGGCTGCGGCCACGTTCGAGATGCTGCGCGGCCAGGGCCATGGTCTGCGCCACCACAACCTGACGGGCGCGAGGCCACCTCTGATGCTGAGCGTCACCAGGGGACGGGCCTGGTCAGCCGGTCACAGCCGAGTGCGCTGCGTGGAACGGACGTCGTGCACGAGGGTTCCGCTGTGGAGCACATCTGCCATCGCGCGGGCACGCCAGGCAGCGGTGGAGTCGTAGAGCGCGGCGTCGGTGTCGATGGTGGAGATGAGCACACCGCTCCGGTTACGCGGCAGCCGTCCGGTGACAACGCCGTCGGCACGGACGAAGAAGGCACCCCAGCAACTCTCCCGGGCGGAGGAGTTCGGGCAACTGATCCAGACGTGGTTGGCCGCTGACGCCGCGGTCATCATCGCCGGCATGGTGATACCGGCGTAGGTGCCACCGGGATTGAGTCGCTGCAGGTCCTCGCCCACGGCGGCGCGGATGGCCGCCACTTTCTCGGGCGTCATGTGGGCAGCGTGGTAGGAGTGGAAGACAAGCTGGACGCCGTGGCGCTTGTACTCGCGATAGAGTTCCGGATACCGGTAGTCGTGACAGATGAGCGCTCCGCACCGAACACCGCTGATCGTGAAAATGCTCGGGTGGTCGCCGGGCGTGTAGTGCGCGAGGTCACCAGTGCTTTCCGCCGGGTCGCCGGAGCAGAAGCGTTTGTCGTAGCGGTCGACGATGCTACCGGTCTCATCGATGACGTAGAGGCTGTTGTGCGGTTTATGATCACCGGTGAGCCGGTGTGTCGAACCGAGCACGACCCACAACCGAAGCTCGCCAGCCAGTGCCAGGATCTGCGTGGTGACACGGTCGAGCAGCCGCCAGTCGAATCCCTCGTAGCTCGGGAGGTCCGCGCCCGCGTAGCCCGACAGGCATGCCTCTGGAAAGTGCGCGACGTCCGCCCCCTGCTTCCGCGCATGCCGCATCTGACGCATCACGTATCGGCCGTTGCGTGCGATGTCGACGTCCACCGGGAACTGGCACGTCGCCACCGTCAGCCTAGACACAGCTTTCGAACTCCAGTTGAGCATCCATGTCCTAAGGCATCGGTGGCGTACAGGCTGATAGGAAGCGGTCCCAGCAGCCGGTACACGAGCCAGAACAGCGATACGGCCTCTTGCTCAGGGTCGGGCTCCGGACGCAGGTGCCCGTCGCACCGAACCGCGCGCAGATCCTGAGCCGCGCCGTCGAGCAGCGAGCAGCGAGCAGCGAGCACAAACCGTCACACAGGGCGTCAGAACCGTCTATGAGACGTTCGACTCGCCCGGCGGAGATCTGCTCCGACCGGAAATTCGAAAGATGCGTCCGCGCGCTGTCCAGAAAGAGACATGGCGGAGTCCGGAATCTGTACTAGGTACGCGTATCGCTCGACAGGCAGACTGACTGTCAGCCGAGACCTTCTCGCCGGGGCATAAACGGCGGAGAGTTCGACGGCCTTCCGGTCAACCAACAGCGAAAAGGTGAGCTACGATGGACTACAGAGCGATCAGTGGCGCGGTTCCGGCGCAGCTCGGTAATTCCGTGACCTTCAACGTCGGGCTGCCGTACGTCCCGAAGCGGGGAAGCGGCATGCTTTTCTATATGGTCGACACGCGGAAGGGAAACCACGTCTACCGAATTCTGGTCAACGGCAGCGAGCAGTGCAAGATCGCTCTGCCGGACGGCAACAACTTCGCGACGCTGCACACCGAGGTCGGGCACCTCGGGACGATCAACGTGATCAGCTTCGAGTCGGACACCCCGGACGCCGCACCCGTCGACATCCTGAACGTCACCCTGTTCTACGAGGCCTGACCGTCCCCCGCTCCCGCGCCCGGCGTTCGCGGGGCACCGCGTTCACCCTCGGCACAGGCCGAGGACCAGCAGGCCCGGGCGGCTCGCCGGCCGCCCGAGCCCGGGCGATCAGAGTTCGCCGCGCGGTCGGCAGAACACGGACATCACCTGGCTGGCGTTCGCCCCGGTGCTGTCGATGACCGACACGGTGAGCCGGTTGATGGTGTTGGGAGCACACGGACCGTAGCGGGTGGTCCTGCGGAGTTCTTCGTTGACTGTGATGCGTCCCCCGGCGATGAGACCGTCCGCCGCCCAGGACACGATGAACGGGCCGGTGCCGCCCGCCCAGTCCACCGAGCACCGGTACTCGTCGGCGCCGACCTGCCCGCAGTAGAAGGAGGGGAAGGTGATCTGAGCAATCGGCGGTTCGACGAAGCCTCCACCGCCCACCGTCAACAGGTCGAGGCCGTACGCGTTAAGCGCCGGAATGACCTGCTGGAAAAAAGACTCGCCCTGGTCACAGGGAACCGGTGTCGGTGGGATTCGCCTGGCCGAAACGATGCCCACGGCAAGCGTGCCGTTGAGGACCGGTCCGCCCGAGTCGCCGTTCTCCGCGCACACGGAGGCCCGGACCAACCCGTGCACCACCGCCGATCCGGCGCTCGTGCCGACTGTTGTCGACGGCTCGACACCGATGACCCGGCCACAGTTGTAACCGGATACGAATCCGCTGCGGCAGACCACGTCGCCCACCATCGCCAGGCGCATACCCGTCACACCGATCGTGCTGCCACCGCCGCTCCTCACGAACGGCGTGGGCGTGCTACCCACGCCGCTCCGGACCCAGCCATGGTCGACGCCGGGGAAGGTGGACATCTCGACCTGACCAGACGTGGTGGGATTCGCCCCGACAGTCACCGCCCGGGCCGTTCCGCAGTGGCCGGCGGTGAGGTGACCCAGGACCCGGTTCGCTGTGTTCGCCGAGGCCCGGGTCACGACACCGAACCCGGTCGAGCAGTCGTCGAGGAAGCGCCCGGACCTCGTGCTGTACATCGATCCGGCGTCAAAATTCGACGTGGCCTGCACGTCCGCACCGTCCGCGTCGACCCGCACGCTGCCGCGCCCGACGCCGCTGGCCTCGACTACCGCATCGACTACCGCCTCGGCCGCGCCGATCCGCCCGTCCCGGGCATGAACGATCAGAGTGTTCTTCTGGACGTCCAGCGAGACACCGGTCACCGCGTCGGAATGATCGGACTGCTCGACCATGCTGCCGAACTGCCGGAGCTGCCCCTCGCTGAAACGCACCAGTTCGGGGATGGCTCCTGCCGCACGGACCACCGGGGCGAGCTCAACGTCGGTCACCGCCACGGTCAGTCGGCGGCCGTCGTCGGCGATCCACGCCCCGCCATAGGCGCTCCCGAGCCGCGTCTGCAGGGTGTCACGGATGCGGTGGGCGGCGTCCTCCCGGTCGAGACGGTCGTAGACCTCGGGCTCGGTGAGATGCAGGTCGCGCATCATCGCCGCGACGTAGTCGGGCGGCAGCGGCGCTCGGGTGGCCGCCGCGGTCGGCAGGACCGGATCCGCAGCAGGTTCCGCCAGCCCGGGCGGGGCAGCGGCGACGGTCAGGGCTGCCGCCATGACGACACCGGCCACGGCGAAGGTGAGTCTTCGGCGCACACGCTCTCCTCGCGGTTGAGGGATACGTGCCGGGTTCGGTTCCGCACTCGATCGGGATGGCCGAAACGGTGGTGACCAACCTCATAGAGGCCCGATACCCGAGTGAAGCACCGCGTCGATCCGACGCCGATCCAGGGAGGTGCGCCGTGACCGCGGAGATGGCCGCTCCCGCCTGGATGCACCAGCAGATCACCGCGGAGCTGTACGACTCGCTGTCCGCGGAAAGTTACCGGGTTGGCGATACCTACACGGGTGTCGTCGAAGCAATGGCTCCGTTTCCCGTGAAGATCGACCTCACCCAGCCATAAAGGCCGGCGGATCCGGTGTGTCAGGTCCGGTGGTCGCATCTCCATCCTTCGGCGCCGGATCGTTCGAGCGGTGAAGGGCGGGCCGAGGACGGGTCTGCGGGCTGGCCGTGGTCACCTCCCGGCAGGCGCGGACGAAGTCGGTGACGATGCGGCGCCGGTCGTCTCTGCGCCAGGCCAGGGCGAGCTCGCTGCGGGGGCCGTCGACGAGCGGACGGGTGACGACCCCGGCGCGGTCGAGCAGGGGGGCGTTGCCCGCGGCGATCAGGACGATGCCGAGACCTCCCACCAGGGCCTCGTAGGTCTCCTCCGCGCTGCGCACGACCGCGCCGATCCGTGGCGGCGTTGGGCGCAGCGCGGTGAGCAGCCAGAAGTCCCGCAGGTCGCCGGCGTCCTCGGGCAGCGCGAGGAACGGCTGGTCGGCGAGATCGGCAAGGTCGGCGAGGTGCAGCTCCGGACGCGCGGCGAGCGGATGGTCGTCTGGCAGCGCCACCAGCAGCGGCTCCCGCGCGATCACCAGGGTCTCGTAGTCCCGCGCCGACGGCAGGGGCAGCCAGACGAAGGCGAGGTCGCAGGAGCCGTCGGCGAGTCCGGCCGTCGAGTCGTCCCACTGGACCTGCCGCAGTTCGAACTCCGCGGCCGGCTGCCGGGACCGGAACCGCGACCGCAGCGCCGGGAGCAGCCCGCGCCCGGGGCTGGTGCTCATTCCCACCACCAGGCTCGATGCCAGCGCGGCGCGGTGCCGCGCGAGCGCGCTGTCGGTGTCGTCCCACGCTGCGAGGACGCGCCGCGCATGGGGCAGGAGCACCGCGCCGGCCTCGGTCAGCCGGACGGCTCGGCGGTCGCGCTCGAACAGGGTGACACCGAGCTGTCGCTCCAGCAGCCTGATCTGCTTGCTCAGCGCCGGCTGTGACACGAGGACCCGCTCGGCGGCACGGGTGAAATGCAGCTCCTCGGCGACCGCGACGAAGTACCGAAGGTCCCGGACGTGGATGTCCATAACCAACGGCTATCACAGCCTGTCTTGGACGCACCACGCCCCGGCCGCGCAGGCTTGGGCCATGGACAGGGTATGGATCATCACAGGTGCGAACAGCGGCTTCGGTCTTGCCTTCACCGAGGCGGCCATCGAGGCCGGTGACGTCGTCGTGGCGGCCGTCCGCCGTCCCGAAACGATGGACGCGCTCGCGGCCCGGTTCCCGGACCGGCTCGACGTCGTCACGTTCGACGTCACGGACACGGCCCGCGCGCAGGCGGTCGTGGACGACGTCGTCGCCCGGCACGGCCACGTCGACGTACTGGTCAACAATGCGGGCCGCACGCATGTCGGCGCCGCGGAGGAAACGAGCGAGGACGAGCTCCGCAGCCTGTTCGAGCTGCACTTCTTCGGCGTGGTCGCGCTCACCCGGGCACTGCTGCCGCACCTGCGCCAGCAGCGGCGCGGCGCGATCGTCCAGCTGAGCAGCATGGGCGGCCAGATGTCGTTCGCCGGGTTCTCGGCATACAGCGCGACCAAGTTCGCCCTGGAGGGCTGGTCGGAGGGTCTGGCCGACGAGCTGCGCCCGTTCGGTGTCGACGTGCTGATCGTTGAGCCGGGGGCGTTCCGCACCAGCCTGTTCGACCCGAAGCGCCGGACGTTCAGCAGCGAGCAGGGTGCCTACGCCGACATCGTCGGCGGTACCCGGGCGATGGTCGCGGGTGGCGACGACGGTCAGGCGGGCGACCCGGCGAAGCTGGCCCGGCTGGTCGTCGAGGTGCTCGGCTCCGGCCGGGTTCCGCTGCGGCTGCCGGTCGGGGGCGACGGGATCGACGCCGTACTCAGCCATCTCGACGCGGTGCGCGCCGACATCGACGCCTGGGAGACGGCGGCCCGGGACACCGCGTTCGACCCCGCCCCCGCGCCCGCTCCCGTGTCCTGACTTCTCCCAGCAGGGCCCTGACCCGCTCTGCCAGCACCCTGACCCGCTCTGCCGGGTGACCGACTGGTGTCGGAGTTGTCATCCGCAGGGCCCGCGACGTGAGCGACGCGCTCGCCGCATGGCGCACTGCCGTCACCATGGTGGATCGCCGTCGACCGGTCCTGCGGTCGGAACTCCGCGCACCCGTCGTCGATCAGCCGCGTCCGGCGCCCGTGCCTCCTGAGGGCGGAACGGACGGCCTCGAGTCGGTCCGGCCGGATGGCGTCGACGCTCATATCGACTGGGATCTCGCCGCATTCATCCTGAAGGGCGCGGCCCGCGAGCCGGAACGAACTACCGTGCGGCGTGCGGCGTGCGGCCGGGTTGGCCGCCACATCCACTGAACTGATCACTGATCCGCCACAGGACGCCGCTTCCGCCGGAGCTTTCGATCCACGCGGAGGGCGGCAGGTTGCCGACCGATCAGCCTGGGCCTGGATTCGCCACGGCGACCGCCACGGCCAACACGAGATCGCCGGGCCGAGGCCGTTGACTCTCCAGCTGGTGGAGGCCCGAGGATCGGTTCCATGATGATCGGCCAGCTTGCGGCGAGCACCGGGCTCTCGGTACGGACGCTGCGCTTCTACGCGGATGCCGGTGTGCTGCCCGCGCAGGGCCGCACGGCGTCGGGCTACCGGCTGTTCGGGCCCGAAGCCGTGGCCCGGGCGCGGCTGGTCCGCACCCTGCGCGAGCTCGGCGTCGGCCTGGACGACATCAGGCGGGTGCTCGACGCCGAAGCCTCGTTGACCGAGGTTGCAGCCGAGCACGTACGTGCCCTCGACGCCCAGATTCGCGTGCTGCGACTGCAGCGGGCGGTGCTGCGCGCCTTCATCGGATCCACCGACCCCGAGGAGCTCCGACGGATGACCGACCTGACCAACCTGACGGCCGAACAGCGTCGGCGGATCGTGGACGACTACCTCGACGCTGTCTTTGGCGACAGCACCAGCACCAGCGCCGTCGCCGACAAGCTGGCCATGGGTGCTCCCGAGCTGCCCGACGATCCGACCCCGGAACAGGTCGCGGCCTGGGTGGAGATCGCCGAACTGCTGCGCGATCCCGACTTCGTCGCCACCAGCCGCCGGATGGCCGAGCGAGCCCGCGCCGAGGGACCGGAACCGGACGTCGCGCAGTTCGAGGTCGGCAAGGCTGTCGACGAACTCGCCGGACCCGCCGCCCGGGCCGGTGTCGACCCCGCCTCCCCCGAGGCCCTGGCCGTGGTCGAGCGCCTTGAAGCCCTCGGCCCGACCCCGTCCGAAGATCGCACCTGCGTGGCCGACCGCATCGAGGCCTTCACCGATCGCCGGGTCGGCCGCTACTGGACCCTCGTCGGCATCGTCAACGGCTGGGCCCCCAGCCAGGCCCCCGACGACATCATCGACACCTGGGAGTGGTACGCCCGAGCACTGCGCGCCCACGCCTGACACTGTCCTCCGGAGTGACCTGCCTCACAGGCTGTCACAAGAAGCGACAACGCGGTGTCCTGAGGCCGAACCCCGAATGCGGAGGAGACGCCATGGTCGAGAACACCCGTGTGGTCGTGGTCGGCGGCGGATACGCCGGCGTCATGGCTGCCAACCGCCTGACGCAGCGCGACGACGTGACGGTGACGCTGATCAACCCGCGCCCGGCCTTCGTCCATCGGATCCGCCTGCACCAGGTGGTGGGCGGCTCCCAGGACGCGGTCGTCGACTTCCAGGAGGTCCTCGCGGAGGGTGTCCGGCTGGTCGTCGACACCGCGGCACGGATCGACGCGGCCGGGCGCACCGTGGCGTTGGCTGCCGGCGGCAGCGTCGGCTACGACTATCTGATCTACGCGGTGGGTAGTGGCAGCGCCCACCCGCGCGTGCCCGGAGCAGCCGAGTTCGCCTACCCGACTGCGACCCTGGAGGAGGCGGAACGGCTGCGGGCAGTCCTCGTCGCCGCGCCGGCAACGGCCGCGGTGACGGTTGCCGGAGCCGGCACGCTCGGCATCGAGATCGCCGCCGAGCTGGCGGAGGCGGGCCGCGCCGTGACCCTGGTGTGCGGCGAGGTGCTCGGTCCGTATCTGCACCCTCGGGTTCGCCGCTCGGTTGCCAGGCGGCTGGCCAGACTCGGCGTGACCGTGCTCGAAGGCCCCGATGCGAAGGTGACGGCGGTGATGCTCGACGCCGTCCAGCTCGGTGGCGGCCGTGAGCTGCCGAGCAGGGTGACCATCTGGACCGCCGGATTCGGCGTGCCGGACCTGGCCGCCCGCAGCGGGCTGAGCACCGACGCGCTGGGCCGCCTGCTCACGGACGAGACGTTGACGAGTGTGGACGACGTGCGCATCGTCGCGGCCGGGGATTCGGCGGCACCGTCGGATCTGCCGCTGCGGATGAGCTGT
This sequence comes from Parafrankia sp. FMc2, assembly GCF_041008525.1. Lineage (NCBI taxonomy): Bacteria > Bacillati > Actinomycetota > Actinomycetes > Frankiales > Frankiaceae > Parafrankia > Parafrankia sp. FMc2. The sequence goes on from NZ_JBFLUG010000039.1 coordinate 25,892, forward strand.
CAGGCCGCCGGGCCGCTGGGCGCGCACGCCGCCGACACGGTGCTCAGCCAGATCGCGGGTGAGCACCCTGCTCCCATCGACGTGGGGTTCTTCGGCCTGTGCGTCAGCCTGGGGCGTCGCGCCGCCACCGTGCAGCTCGCCTCCAGGGACGACACGGCGAACGGGTTCTCCCTCCGTGGCCGCCTTGCGGTGAAGATCAAGGAAAGTAGCTACCAGGGCCTGATCAGGCATCTGGCGGACGAGGCGCGCGAGCCCGGTTCGTACGCCTGGAAGCTCAGGGACGGCAGGCGCCGCGACCTGGTACAGACCACTCGCGGCGAGGCGCCGGCCACCGCCGAGCGGTCGTCCACCGCTGGGCGGTCGTCCACCGCTGGGCGGGCAGCCACCGCTGGACGGGCAGCCACCGCTGGACGGGCAGCTGCCGAGAGATGAGCGACCAGGCCGCTGACCCGGCAACCGAGACTTTCGTTGCCTACCGCAACCTGCTCTTCACCATCGCCTACGAGATGCTCGGATCGGCGGCCGACGCCGAGGACGTCCTCCAGGAGACCTGGCTGCGATGGGTCGGGGTCGACCTGGGGCAGGTGCGCGACCAGCGCGCCTACCTGGTGCGGATCACGACCCGGCAGTCACTCAACCGGCTGCGCGCCATGAAGCGCCGCAGGGAGGCGTATGTCGGCCAGTGGCTGCCGGAGCCGCTGCTCACCGCACCGGATGTGGCCGAGAACGTCGAGCTCGCCGAGAGCGTGTCGATGGCGATGATGATCGTCCTCGAGCAGCTCTCGGCGACCGAGCGGGCGGTGTTCGTGCTGCACGAGGTGTTCGACGTCAGCTACGACGAGATCGCCGAGGCTGTCGGCAGGAGCCCCGCGGCCGTCCGCCAGATCGCGCACCGCGCCCGCCAGCACGTCGATGCCCGCCGCCCTGGCAGGGCGGCCTCCCCGAGCGAGACCCGGGCGGCGCTGGAGTCGTTCCAGCGCGCGCTCGTGACCGGGAACCCGCAGCACCTCCTCGACGTACTCGCCCCGGAGGTCGTCCTTGTGAGCGACGGCGGCGGGATCAGGCGCGCCGCGCTGCGGCCGGTCATCGGCGCGGAGAAGGTGGTCCGCTTCTACCTCGGCGGTTCCGGCAGGACCAAAGGCATGATCACCTGTGACCCCACCGTGGTCAACGGGAACCCGGCACTCGTCGTACGCCTGAACGGCGCGCTCGACGGCGTCCTGGCGATCCGTGTCGAGGGCGCCCGCATCACCGGCCTCTACTTTGTCCGCAACCCGGAGAAGCTGTCCCGCGTCGGATCCGAGACCCCGCTCGCCCTGCGATGAGGTGGGAGCTCCCCATCGGGGCTGTTGCCGCGCGCCTGTCGCCGCCAGCGGCAGGTACCTACCGCCGCCAGAAGAAATGGTGCACCACACCGCTCGGGCTCGGCACGCGCTCCAGGTGGTAGCGGTCGGTCAGCTCGTCCGGGTTGTCCCAGAGGCGCAGACCGGTGCCGAGTTCGAACGGGGCGACGGCGATGTGCATCTCGTCGATCAGGCCCGCGTCGAGGAACTCGCGAACGGTCGTGACGCCGCCGCCGATGCGCACGTCCCGGCCGTCGGCGGCGGCCTTCGCCTGCCTCAGTGCTTCGTGCGGCGTCGTGTCGAGGAAGTGGAACGTCGTGTCGCTCAGGGTGAACGACGGCCGAACGTGATGCGTGAGCACGAAGACCGGTGTGTGGAAGGGGGGTTCGTCTCCCCACCAGCCCTGCCACTCGTGGTCCGTCCACGGGCCGCGGACCGGGCCGAACTTGTTGCGCCCCATGATCTCGGCGCCGATGTTGCGGCTGAAGTCACGGACGACGTAGTCGTCGAGCCCTCGGCTGCCGTCGGGTTCGGCGCGGTGGACCCAGCTGTCCGTGGCACCGGCCCAGGCGAACAGGCGGCCGGGGTCCGCGTGGCCGAAGGGGCGCTCGAGGCTCTGCTCCTCGCCTGCGCCGATCCCGTCCTGGCTGATGGTGAAGCAGTGGACCCGGACCCGTTGTGTCATGGCCTACCTCCCTGAGCGTGGGCGTCTCGCCCGTCGTGGCCGCGTGCCACCCGCGTGGCCGCGTACCAGGTGGTCGTCGCCGGCGCGCCCCGCGCGACAACGCCGGGGAAGATTTCTGGCTGCGTAGTGTCGCGGGAGCACCGTCGGCGACGACCACCTGGTGAGCTGCCACGCGGGTGGCTGCTCCACCTAGGAGGAGACCGTGAAGTACCTGATCATCATGCAGATCGACCCGGCCGTGCTGGAGCAGCTCACCACCGACCAGCAGCGGCAGATCCAGGAGGGGCACGGCGCGTTCATGACCGCCACCAAGGAGCGCGGTGAGTTCATCGCGACGCAGGCCCTCGCCGACCCCAGCCAGTCGAAGGTCGTTCGCAGCTCCGGGGGCCGGCCCGAGGTGACCGACGGACCGTTCGTCGAGAGCAAGGAGTTCATGGGCGGCTTCTATCTCGTGGACGTCGAGGACGAGGCCCGGGCGGTGGAGCTGGCCCAGCAGATTCCCGATGCCAACATCCCCGGGCTTGCCCTCGAGATCCGGCCGGTGATGTTCTCCGACCTGGGCGAGGGATGATCCCAGCCGGACCCTTCGGCGAGGGCGGGAGCGAGGGCCGGTGGCGCGAGCTCGCGCGGCAGGCCCTCGCCCGGCTGCTGCGCAGCTATGGCACCGCCCAGTTCGACCTGTGCGAGGACGCCGTCCAGGAGGCGCTCCTGCAGGCCTACCAGCAGTGGCCGGCGCGGTTTCCCGACGACCCGCTCGGCTGGCTGATCGCGACCGCACGCCGCCGGTACGCCGACCGCGCCCGCAGTGACGCCCGGCGCCGCGACCGCGAGACCCGCGCAACGCTGTTGGCGCCCCCGGTGGCGCCGGAGACCGTCCAGCGGGACGACTCGCTGCTGGTGCTGCAGCTGTGTTGCCACCCCGACCTGCCACGCTCCGGACAGGTCGCGCTGACCCTGCGGGCGGTCGCCGGCCTGACCACCGCCCAGATCGCCAACGTCTACCAGATCCCCGAACGCACCATCGCCCAGCGGATCACCCGGGCCAAGCGTCGCCTCGGCGAGCTCGACCGGCTGCTGCCGCCCCCCGAGCAGGCGGGCGAGAGCGTCACCGCCGTACTCGACGTGCTCTACGTGATGTTCGCCGAGGCACACCACACAACCGCCGGCGCGCCTCCCCGCGACGCGGATCTCGCCGCCGAGGCGATCCACCTCGCCCGGCTCCTTCGCCGCAGTGTCCCCGAGTCCACCGAGGCCACCGGCCTTCTCGCGCTGATGCTGCTCACCGAGGCCCGCCACCCGGCCCGGGTGGGGCCGGACGGGCGCCTCACCTCGCTCGACGAGCAGGACCGGGCGTTGTGGGACAAGGAGCTGATCAGCGAGGGCATCCGGCTCGTCGAGCAGGCCACCCCCGGCGCCGAGCCCGGCCCCTACCTGCTCCAGGCCTGCATCGCCGCTCTGCACGCCGAAGCGCCCGACATCGCGACAACCGACTGGGTCGAGATCCTCGCGCTCTACCGGCTTCTCGAGATCGTGACCGGTCACCGGAACCCCACGATCGCCCTCAACCGCATCGTCGCCCAGGCCATGGTCGACGGCATCGACGTCGCCCTCGCCGGGATCGACACACTGGAAGCCGACCACCCTGGCCTTCCCCGTCTCAACGCCGTCCGCGCCCACCTCCTGGAGCAGGCCGGCAGACCGGGCGACGCGGCCACGGCCTACCGGCGAGCCATCTCCGCCACCGTCAATCTCGCTGAGCAACACCACCTCAGGCACCGCCTGCGCCGCCTGTCCGACGCACACACCTGACACGCACCTGACGCGCGAAGTCCGCGCTCCACAGCGTCACAGCTCCACTGCGTCACACCGGACGGCATGCCGGACATGTTCTGGGCAGCCGATCCATGTCGACGCCGGAGGTTGATCAGAATGGGGCTGCCGGAGGACGACGAGCTGGATCGCCGCATGCGGTCCGCGGACCCGGTCGGGCCGGCTCTGGCGGCCAGTGCGGACGTCGGCCGCCTGGTCAGTGAGCTTGCGAGGGCGGCCGTCGCCACCGGCGCCGGGTCCACAGGCGGGACCGCAGGCGGGACCGGGCCGATCGGCACGACGCCGGAGCGGCTGGACCGGTTGGCGCGGTCACGACGCCGGGGACCGACGTCGAGGCGAGTGCCGGGAAGACCTCGCGCGTGGCAACGTGTGGCTGTGGCCGGGCTTGCGGCCGCAGCGCTCCTGGGAACAGCGTTCGCGTCCAGCGACGGCCTCGCCCGCACGGGAATCTTCGGCTCGCCGGGATTCACCGAGAGCGACACCAGCGAGTGGCTCAACACCGGTGCGCCGGATTTTCGCGAGGTCGTGGAGTCGTTGCGTCCGTCCGATATCCCGCTGCCGGCCGGGCGCAGCTGGCAGCCCGTGATCGACCAACAGGTCGCCAATGGCCAGCGGGAGCCCGCGAGGATGCAGGTCACCGGTGTCCGGCAGGCCTTCGCCTTCTACGCGGTCTGTGTCTGGGACGGTGAATGGCTCGCCGCGCGGCAGGCGGGTGACACCGTCCGGGTCGGGCGGGCCGTAGAAGTCATACGCGGCGTGCCATCGTGGCCCATCTTCGTCGAGAACGACGGGGGCGGCACCGTCGACTGGCTTCGCTCCATCGCCGAGGCCGCTACTCACGGCGACGAGGGCCCGGTCCGCCAGAACATCAGGGCGAACTGCACCTCCAGCTGGATCGGTGTCGGCCAGTGAGTTCTGAGCCTGTCAGGTCGGGTGCCGATGCAGCATCGAGAACTGCGGCGACAACGACCGCGGAATGGTTCACCGGCCTTGTGAGTACGGTCGGCCCACGGCTGCTGGCCTTTCTCGCCCGCCGGGTCGACCCGCCAGCCGACGCCGCCGACCTGCTCGCCGAGGTCCTGATGACCGCGTGGCGCCGGGTCGCCGACCTGCCGTCCGACGACGATGCGGCTGCTGCCTGGCTGTTCGGCATCGCCCGCCACACGCTCGCCAACCACCGCCGTGGCCAGACCCGCCGGGCCGCGCTGGCCGATCGCCTTCGCGCCCATCTCGCCACGGTCATCCCGGCGTGCGACGCACTGCCCGAACAGGCCATCGAGACCCGAGCCGCGCTGGCACAGCTCACCGAGGCCGATCAGGCGGTTCTCACGCTGGCCTGTTGGGACGACCTGACCGCCGACGAGATCGCCGAGATCCTGCGGATCACGCCGTCGGCGGTCAGACAGCGCCTGCGCCGTGCCCGGGAGCGACTGCGCCAGGAACTGGCCGTCTCTCACCCGGCAACCGATCACGTGGCCTCATCGGACGTGGAGTCAACGTCATCGACATGATCCGGAGTGGGGGCAGAGCGGGAGACCAGCGGGGCTGACTCGCCCGTCCGTTCCCCTGGTCGATGGACGCGATCGCCGTGACCGACGGCGTCGCGGCGGCTGGCCGGCGGTTTCAGGCGGTTCTGGGTGGTTCGGCGTCGAACCGCGTGAGCAGGTCCAGGGTGAGGCTGCGGAGGCGGCGGGCGTCGTCGAGGTACTGCGATTCCGGCTCCAGCGGCACGCGGTGGCCTTCCAGTACGGCGGTCAGCCGTTCCTGCCCGGGTGCCTCGAGGAACGGGAAGATCTGGGCGACGGCGGTGGCCACCGACTTGCCGATCACCTTCAGCTGGTCGATCTGCGTGGCGGTCGCCGGGTCGTACTCCCCGGCGAAACTCGTGGCCACCACGCCCGGGTGGTTCAGGATGTACCGGATGCCGGTGTCGGCGTGCGTGTCCACGAAGTCGACGCCAAGCAGGTCGTTGAGCTGTCCGGCGTGACCCATCGCACCGACGCCGTGGTAGCCGCGTTCCAGCTGAAGGTCGTCCCACCGGGCCGGGCCGGTCTGTCCGGCGCCCCCGAAGTTGAGGACGACCGGGCTCTCGGCCCGGCTCAGCGGGCCGACCAGGCCATGGCTGAGCAGGAACCGGCTGAGGTAGAACAGCGCGAAGTTGCTCTCGAACCCGTCGGCGGTGAGGGCGCGGGTCTGCCGGTGGAATCGCGCACCGAGCACGAGGACGTCGAGAACCGGGTACTGCTCGGAGATCTGGTCGGCCAGGCGGCGGTTCTCGGCCACCCTGCTCAGGTCGGCGCTGACGAACCGGGCCCGTTCGCCGGCGGCCTCGAACGCCCTGCCCTTCTGTCTGTCGCGTCCGACGACGAGCACCTCGAACCCTCGACGGAGATACTCCTCGGCGAGCCCTCGGCCGATGCCGTCGGTGCCGCCCGTGATCACTGCCGTAGCCATCCGCAGCTTCTCCTTCCTGGAGAACACACCATCCAGACAGAGATCTTCGACTGTCAGTGCCTCTGGCGAGACGGGCGCGCGCCTACCCATGCGGTCGGTGTGTTCCACATGGCCCAGGTCACGCTGCGCTCACCCGGCCTGTCCTCCGCCACGCCGATGACCACCTTCCTACTGGTGGGCTCGTCCAGGCACACGACGCGGACCTGGCCGCCGTCGGCGAATCGGTACCGCTTGCCGCCGCCCGGAGGACATGCCGCTGTCGTCGCGCCACAGACCAACGCAGCCACGGGCCTGCGACGGCGGCAAGCCCAGAAGCGTGATGACGGGGTAGGCCAATCCCCCTCGAGGTGGATCGGCACCTGGGCCGCCGGAGCCATCTCCTACGTGTGCTCGCCGCCACCGCGCCCCGAGCGTGAACGATCACGAGGCGTCGGAGGCTGGGTGGCGCCGGCATTCGGTGCGGTGGGGAGCCGGTCGCCGGCCGGCGCAACGTTGCTGCGTAAAGTGATCCTTCTCCGATTCGCCCAGAGAGGAGAAGATCGTCGAGCTGCTCGCCGGTTTTGAGGCCGAGGCCACCGGATCGCTCCTGGAGCTGTTGGGTAAATCTGTTGCCGAGCTGGGCATAATTCTTCTCGGCCTCAGCATGATGTTCGTCCCGCTGGTCTCCTCGCGGCCCCGGAGCGCTCGGCGGCAACTCAAACAGGCAGGCGCCCGAGTCGCGGCGGTGAAACTTGCCATGGGCTCCTCGCAGGTTTTGCCGTCCGCCGATCAGATCGTCGGCGACGTCGCCAGACGCGACAGGATCGCTGCGCGAGCCCGCATGTTGGCGGTGCTGCCCTTCTTCATCATATCACTGGGATTTTTTCTGTTGTTCTGCGGGCTGCTCCTGCGTGGCTACGTGGACTCTCCTGAGAATATTCCGCCTAAGACAGCGGGCCGACTGCTAGCCCTGACAGCCATCTATCTGTTTTTTCTCGGCGTCTCCGTCGGGATACAACGATGGGTATGGAACCGGCACCCCGACCTCTTCGCGGCTCATCACCTGCTATGCGCTCTCGAGCTGATGTTGAAGCTACGACCAAACACCTCGGAGAACGGCGACAGCATCGACATCAGTCAGGTGCGTCGGCATACCGTCACAGAGCTCGGACAGGCCGCCAAATACATGAAGAGGATGATCGGACGACGCCACCCGTTTGTCGGGCCCGTGGAGCTGGATAATGCCCGCAAGCGGGCTACACAGATAGCAGGGGCCATCAGCGGCTACCAGGAGACGGTCATCTATGGCTCGCTCGCGGAGATCTCCCCACTGATACCGGCTGTCTCGAGGAGTCTGGCAGCGCTTGTCGAGCAACGCTTCGGGGACCTTCCCCGAAACGGCGCGAGCCTGCCCGACGATCCAGGCGAATATGAAGGTGGAGCACCCGAGAGGAACCCTGACAGCCGAGCCGACAGTTCCGGCGAGCGACCGCACCAACCACCCTCAGGAAATTTTCGCCCGGATGATGTGGACACGTTTCGGCAGGAAATGGCCCGGATATACATCTCCACCGCCGACGCGGAGCCGGTGCTGACTCGAGCCGGATTTCCCCGCGAACGACGACCGAACATCGACTACCATCAGCCCGACGTGGCCTGGGAGCAGATCTTCCGTGACCTTGAGAACGGAATCATAGAAGATCCGTACAGGACACTGCTCGCCCGCGCCCTCGAGTCATACCCAGCCAATCCGGTTTTCACCGAACTGGCTCACCGCTATGACCTACCAGTACCGCCGGGTCCGAGAAAGGAGATCACCCGGCGAATTCGACGGAAGAAGCCGCGGGGCGATCGACCAGAATTCTAGTGCCACGACCGGCATCAGAACCCTGATGGGCAGGCTGCTGATCCCAGCGGTCTTACTGCCGAGTGGGGCTCTCGAAGACGAGCGACGGTGTGCGGATCCGAGCCGACCGAGGCTCGGTGGGGTTCGGCAGGCGACGCAGCGCGTCCAGTGCGGGCTCGACGACCGCGGACCATCGTGCCGCAGGAATGCTCCAGAGGCTCGACCAGGTCCGGAGCTCGATCTGGCGCGCGGCGTCCAACGGCGTCGACTCTAGTGGGTGTCGAGGGCGAGAGCCTGGCGGACGGTGTCGCGGACACGGTCGCGAAGCCAACGGTGCGGCCCGTCGGCCTCGTAGCGGGGATGCCACGCCTGCGCGATGGTCAACGTGGGCAGGTCGAGGCCGATGTCGAGAGCCACCAGGCCAAGGCTGGTGAGCAGACCGCGCCCGAGCCGGGCGGGTACCAGGCCGACCAGGTCGCTGCCGGCGACGAGCAGCAGCGCGGCGGAGTGGGACGGGACCGAGACGGCGACCGTCCGGCGCAGGCCCCGTGCCGCGAGGGCCTCGTCCAGCGGGCCGGCGAACCGCCCACGGCGGGACGCGGTGACGTGGCGGGCGGCGGCGAGGCGTTCCGGCGTCAGACGGCCTCGGGTCAGCGGATGCCCGGCGCGGACGACGGCGAGGGCCTGCTCCTCGGCCAGGACCTCGATGTGGATCTCCGGCGAGGTCGAGTCGATCTCACCGACCTCCAGGTCGGCCGTCCCGTCCCGGAGGGGGTCCTCGGTCGCGGACGGCTCGGGAAGGAACCGCACCCGCGCACCGGGGGCTTCCCGGCCCAGCCGGTCGAGCAGGTCGACGCCGATCGCGGTGGTCAGCGCGTCGCTGGCCAGGATCGTGAACGTCCTCGCGAGGGTGGCCAGATCGGGTTCCCGAAGCGGGGTGAACACCGCGTGGGCCCGTTCGACCAGGGCGTGCACCTCAGCCTGGACGGCGAGCGCCCGCGGGGTGGGCACCATCCGATGGCCGGCGCGCACGAGGACCGGGTCGTCCATCGCCCGCCGTATCCGCCCGAGCGCGCGGCTGACCGCGGACTCCGTCAGCCGCAGTCGCCGCGCGGCACCGTTGACGCTCCCCTCCTCCAGCAGGGCGTCGAGAGCCACCAGCAGGTTGAGGTCCAACGACGACGCTGATTGCATGACATGCATTTTGCCATTGAGTAAGTTGCATTTGAGTGTAGATCCTCCCCTGCCTACGCTCGCCCTGTGACTGATGACGCCCCCGTGGCATCCCCTGCTCGCCCTCGGCGGGGGCCCCTCGCGCTGCTGGACCGGCTGCTGCTGCGCACGCGGGTCGACAGTGTCGACCAGCTGGCCCGGAGCACCCGCCGGATCGTCCTGACCGGCCCCGCGCTCGCCGGCCTCACCTGGACACCGGGCCAGAACGTGACCCTGTTTCCCCGGGACCCGACCCTGCTGGGCAACTGGCGGCAGGGCCTTCGCGACATCAAGCGCAGCTACTCCGTCTGGGAGTACGACCCGGACGGACGGCTGACGCTGGCCGTGTACGACCACGGCGGCGACGCCCCCGGCGCGGCCTGGGCACGAGGCGTCACCCCGGGAGACGAAGCGATCATCACGAAGCCGGACGGTCACCTCGTCACGCGCGCCGAGGCGGCCCTCCACCTGTTCGTCGGTGATGACACCGCGGCGGTTCCCTTCGGCGCGATCCTGCGCGGCCTACCCGCGTCCGCCCAGGTCCGCGGCGTGTTCGAGTGCGACAGCCCGGCGGACGCACTGCCGCTCCCCCGTGCCGAGCACCTCACCTGGACCTACCGCGACGGCGCCTCGGCCGCCGACTCCCCGCTGCTGCCGGCGGCGCTCGCCGGCCTCGACCTGCCCGATCCGCGGGAGCCCGCCGACAGCGGCACCGAAGGCCGGCCCGTCGCGTACGTCGCCGGTGAGGCCCGGACCTGCCAGTCCGTCCGCCGCCATCTGGTGAGCGAGCGGGGCTGGGACCGCCGGCAGATTGTCGTCCAGCCGTTCTGGACCCCGGGCAAACGAGGCATGGACTGACGCCCGCAGAGGGACTGAGGCCCGCAACGGGATCGCGGTCGCGTCAGCACGCACGACCCGTCCGGGCAGCCGCCGGGCGGTGGGCGCGTGCAGCCGCTTACCGCGGCAGGTCCGAACCGGGGTCGGGCAGAGGTGGTGCGAGGACAGTCCGGTGGCGTGCCATCAGTTCCGCTGTCAGAACCGCGTCGGGCATGATGCCGGTCCTGGCGACGTGCTCCGCTACCTCGACGAAATAGTCCTCGTAGCCGCTGGGGGTGAGGATGGCGATGTAGCGCGCCGGCTCGTCGAACGGATTCCCGAAGCCGTGGGTCAGCCACCGGCTGGCAAAGACCGTCTCACCCGTTACGGCCGTGCGGAACCCGTCTCCGACGCGGAACCGCAACCGGCCTTCGACGAGCACAAACGTCTCGTCGTGCGCCTCGTGAACATGCGGAAGTGGTCCGGGTTGCCGCGGGCCCATCCGTCCCTCCAGCACGGTGAGCCGACCGAGGGTGTCCCCAGCGGCGACCTTGACGAGCATCGACCAGTTCGGCAGGTCGATCCGACGGCCTTCGTCACGACTCTGAACGAAGCCCCGAACGGGTTGGCGCCCGGCCGGCGCCGACGGGTCGGAAAGCCGTTCCTCCGGAACAGGGGCATCGAAGGTCACGACGTTTTCTCCTGGGCGTTCAGCAACTTCTCCTGGGCGTTCAGCAACTCGTCCCCGTGCTCGATGATCCAGTCGCCGAGCGCCTGCATCGGGCCGTCGACCAGGCTCTGCCCCAGCGCCGTCAGCGCGTACTCGACCCGCGGCGGAGCCTGGGCGAAGGCGCGGCGCTCCAGCAGCCCGTGCGCGCACAGTCGGCGTAGCGCCTCGGTCAGGACCTTGTCGCTCAGGCCGCCGATCGCGGCACGCAGCTCGCGGCGCCGGCGGGGGCCCCGGCGAAGGGCTGTCAGCACGACCGGGTCCCAGGTGTGGGCGAACAGGTCGGTGACCGCCCGGACACGGCAGTCCGCCACGAGCTCCTCACAGTCTCGCCCCTGGTCGTTCATCCCCGTCATGGTCGCAGGTCTCGCACGCACCGACTGGTGTGTAACGGCCGTCCTAAGGTCGCCGTCGACGTGGGTCGAAGCGGTCGGCGCGAGTACGGGGAAGGCGAGGAGGGATCATGCGAATCGGGATTCTGGGTACCGGGACCCTGGCGGAGGGTCTTGGGCGTGGCTGGGTCCAGGCCGGGCACGAACTGGTGATCGGCGGACGGTCGCGCGCCAGGGCGGACGCGCTCGCCGAGCGCCTCGGCGGGCCGACGCGAGCGGCCACCCCGCGTGAGGCCGTCACCGGGCGCGACGCGGTCCTCCTGGCCGTGTTGTGGTCGGGGGTCGACGATGTTCTGGGCAGCGCCGGCGCGGCCGACGGCACGCTGGCGGGAGTGCCGTTGATCGACCCGAGCAATGCCGTCGAGCACGGTGTCGGTGTGCTGCTCACCGAGCACGGCACCTCGGCCGCGGGCCAGATCGCCGCGGCGGCTCCGGGCGCTCACGTCGTGAAGGCCTTCCACCTTCATCCGGCCGACCAGTGGGCGCGCCGGCCCGTGGGCGCCGGCGAGGAAAGCCCGGCGCCCACGGTGACGATCTGCGGCGACGACGCGACCGCGCTGCGCGTCGTGAGTGACCTCATCAGGGATGTCGGTGGTGTGCCGGCCGTGCTGGGACCGCTCGACCGCGCCCGGCAGCTCGAGGAGGTAGCGGGCTTCGTTATCGGGCTGGCGTTCGCCGGTTTCGATCCCGCTTCCGCTATTCCCCACGTACCGGCGGGGGCCGTGTGAAGCCGCCGGCACCCGTCCCGCGGGTGGGGACCAGGGCGGCCGCTCAGACGTCAGACGTCAGACGTCAGACGTCACGGCTGAGCGTGCGCCACGCGGCGACGCCGAGGAGCACCGTGACGTAGCAGCAGAGCACGCCGAGTCCGGTCCACGGTGCCAGTGAGTCGGCGTCGGGTTCGACGAAGGTCACCGCGCTGCCGGCAGGCACCGGAAGGTACTTCCACAGGCTGTCGGCAACGCTCGCCGGCAGGAAGTTCACGATGAGCTGGACGGCGAACAGCATTCCGAACAGCGCGGCGAGCGCACCCGCGGTGCTGCGGAGCAGCGCGCCGGTTCCCAGCCCGAGAAGGGCGATGACCGCCAGGTAGACGGCGCTACCGATGACCGCCCTGGCGACGCCCGGCTGGTCGAGCCCGATGTCGAGGTGTTCGGCGGACAGGACCGACTGCCCGGCGAGGAAGGCCACCAGGGTCGCGGGGAGCGCCAGCGCCAGCACGGCTGCGCCGAGGACCGCCGCCTTGCCCCACAGCACCGGCAGTCGGCGGGGTACGGCGGCGAAGCTGGTCCGGACGGCGCCGCTGCCGTACTCGCCGGTCATCGCGAGGACGCCGAGCACCCCGACGGCGATCTGGGCGAGCTGGACCCCGCCGAGGCTGACGGCGGTCGGGTCGAAACCCGCCAGCGAGGCAGCGTCGGTCGGCGGCCGGGTCACCCGCACGGTCGAGTACAGGACGCCGAAGCCGACGACCAGGGCGAGCGCGGCCAGCGACGCCCAGATGGTCGACGGCAGGGAACGGAACTTCGTCCACTCCGATCGCAGCACCCGCGCCTGGGTGACGCGCTGGTCGAGGTCGTAGCTGGGCAACGCGGCCGTGGTCACGGCTTCCCTCCGGTGAACTCGACGGCTTCTCGGGTGACGTCGACGAAGGCGTCCTCGAGCGAGACGGGCTGGGCGGTGAGCTCGAGCAGGGTGATGCCGGCGGTGCCGGCTGCCCGCCCGATCTGGTCGGTGGTCAGACCGGTGACGATCAGGGTGGCGTCGGGGTGGCGGGTGATGCTCACCTCGGGGCCGCGCAGGAGGGCGGCCAGCGTCTCGGGGTCGGTGGTGCGGACTCTGACCGCGTCGCGGCCGGCGCCGGCACCGGCGACGAACTCCGCCACGCTGGTGTCGGCGATCAACCGGCCACGGCCGATCACGACGAGGTGGTCCGCGGTCAGCGCCATCTCGTTCATCAGGTGCGAGGAGACGAAGACCGTCCTGCCGTCGGCCGCCAGCCCCTGCAGCAGCGACCGCAGCCAGCGGATGCCGTCGGTGTCGAGGCCGTTCAGCGGTTCGTCGAGCACCACGGTGCGGGGGTCCCCCAGCAGGGCGGTGGCGATGCCGAGCCGCTGGCTCATCCCGAGTGAGAAGCCGCCGGCGCGGTCGCGGGCCACCGGTCGCAGGCCGACCGCGTCGATCACCTCGTCGACCCGGGAGCGGTGGATGCCGGCGCTTCGGGCCAGTGCCAGCAGGTGGAGGTAGGCGCTGCGGCCGGGGTGCGCCGACCGGGCGTCGAGCAGCGCACCGACCTCCCGCAGCGGGGCGGTGTGCTCGCGGTGGGGCCTGCCGTTCACGGTCACCGAGCCGAGGGTGGGTGCGTCCAGACCGAGGATCAGGCGCATGGTGGTGGACTTTCCGGCGCCGTTCGGGCCGAGGAAACCGGTGACGGTGCCCGGCTGGACGGTGAACGTGAGGTCGTCGACGGCGAGCCTGTCGCCGTACCGCTTCGTCAGCCCACGGACTTCGATCATGGGCCTCATGCTGCCGCCGGTCGACGGCGTCGGAACTGGGGCGGCCAGCCGGCTCGTCCTGCGGTTTTCCGCACCCCGAGCGCGAGGGGCACCGGATGGTCCGCGCTCGCGGCGGTCCCTACCGTGATCCCCATGCACGCCATCGGCATCGCCTTCCACCGCCGGCTGCGGAGCGTCGCGTTCGGGCTGCTGCTCAGCGCCCTCACCGTCGTCCTGCTCGGTACCCTGCTGCTGCTCTGGGGTGCGGCGGTGTGGAGCCTGGCCGAAGGCCCCACCGGAGCCCCGGTCCTCACTGTGGTCTACGTGGTGACCGCCGTCGGGGCCGTGCTGCCGCTGTCGTGGTGCAGCTACGGCCTCGGCGAGCTGCAACGGGACCGGTTCCGGCGGACGCTGGCGATCGACATCGAACGTCCGCCCGGGCCGCGTTCCCTGCGGGCCGCGCGGGCGTGGCGCCAGCTCGGCTACCACCTCGCCGCCGCCACCTTCCTGCTGCCGCTGCTGGTCCGGGCCGACCTCGCGCTCGCCCGCCGCCTGCTCGGCCCGAGTCAGGCCGAGGCGCTGACGCTGCGCGTCGAGGCGCTGGCCCGCAGCCGAGCCGACATGGTCGCGGCGGCCGACGCCGAGCGGCGCCGCATCGAGCGTGACCTGCATGACGGGGCGCAGCAACGACTACTGTCGCTGGCGATGAATCTCGGAATGGCCCGGGCCGCCCTGGATGACGCGCCGACGCCCGCCCGGGTGGCGATCGAGCAGGCTCACGACGAGGCCACGCTGGCGTTGACCGAACTGCGGGAGTTCGTCCGCGGTATGCATCCGGCGGTGCTCGACGACCGGGGGCTCGACGCCGCTCTGTCCGGGATAACGGCCCGCGCGCCGTTCCCCGTCGGCCTGCGGGTCGACGTGCCGACGCGCTGCGCGCCCAGCATCGAGGCGATCGCGTACTTCGTCGTGTCCGAGGCACTGACCAACGTCGCCAGGCACGCCGAGGCCACGCGGGCGGAGGTGACCGTCAGGCGCACCGGGGACCGGTTGCGCGTCACGGTCTCGGACGACGGCCGAGGCGGCGCGGTCATCGGCCCGGCGGACGGCGCGGGCGCCGGCCCGGCGGAGGGATCGACGGCCGGCTCCGGGCTGCGGGGTCTGGCCCAGCGGGCGGCTTCGGTGGACGGGACGCTGACCGTGACCAGCCCACCGGGTGGGCCCACCGCGCTGGTCGTCGAGCTGCCGTGCGCGTAGTACTGGCCGAGGACTCGCTGCTGATCCGGACCGGTCTCACGACGCTGCTCACCGGCGGCGGCTACGAGGTCGCCGCCGCGGTCGGCGACGCCGAGGCGCTGCTGCGTGCGGTCGCCGAACACGAGCCCGACCTGGTCGTCGTCGACGTCCGGATGCCGCCCACCCACACCGACGAGGGCATCCAGGCCGCGCTCGTCGTCCGGCGCCAGTACCCCGGGATGGCCGTGGTGGTGCTGTCCCAGTACGTCGAGGAGCGGTACGCCACCGATCTGCTCTCCGGCGACACCAGCCGGGTCGGTTACCTCCTCAAGGACCGAGTGGCCCAGGTACCGGAGTTCCTCGCCGCGCTGCGCCGGGTCCTCGACGGCGGCACCGCGCTCGACCCCGAGGTCGTCGCGCAGCTGATGGTGCGCCGGCGCCGCGATCCGCTCGAACGGCTGACCCCGCGGGAACGGGACGTCCTGCGGCTCATGGCGGAGGGCCGGTCCAACAGCGGGATCGTCACCGCGTTACGGGTCAGCCACAGTGCGGTCGAGAAGTACGTCAGCAGCATCTTCACCAAGCTCGACCTCACCCCGACGGACGTCGACCACCGCCGGGTGCTCGCCGTCCTCACCTACCTGAACAGCTGACCTACCTGAACAGCTGACCCGGAAGCGTCGCGGCGAGGTCGACGAAGGCACGCGCGGGCGCCGGCAGGTGTGGAACCACCGGGAAATTCTGTCTCCCCTGCTGTGGACATTTCTCTGGCGTTCCATCCAGACGATGCGCGGCACAGCGCGGGACAGCACACGGCGGCGACGGGACCCTGACACGATGGCGGAGACGCTGCACGAGCACGCCGGCGGTGACGCCGCCCTCCATCGACGGCCCGGATCGCTGTGGAGTCAGGACGCCGTGGGTATCGGCGACGTGCTGCCCTCGTCCGAGCTGCCCGCTTCCGAGCTGCCCGCCTCCGAGTAGCCGGTGCCCGGAGAGCTGGCGAACCGCTCGGCCGGGGGCCGGATCGAGAGCTGGTGGGTCTGCGCCCACTGCTGGCCCCACTCCCACATCGACTGCAGCATCGGCGCCAGGGAACGGCCCTCGGCGGTGAGCGCGTACTCGACGTGTGGGGGTGTGGCGCTCACCAGGGTGCGCTCGACGATGCCGATCTTCTCGAGCTCCCGCAGGCGTTGGGTGAGCATCTTCTCGGTGACGTCGGGGACCAGGCGACGGATCTGGGTGAAGCGCAGCCGGTCGTTCTCCTTGAGGTGGGCCAGGATCACCGCGGTCCACTTTCCACCGACGACCTCGATGGTCACCTCCACGGGGCACCGGTAGATGCGCTCGCCCATCGGCATTCCTCCACTGCGGCTCTGACCAGGCCTCACCCGGCTGCTCCTGCACCCCAGGGTACGCACAAAAAAGTGGGTACCCACAGCGGAGTACGTCGTTGGTAGCCTGACGATCGGAGGTGCAGTGGTGATCGTCGAATACATTCGCTACCGAATTCCCCAGGGCAGGTCCGACGAGTTCGAAGCTGCCTACGGCCGGGCTTCCGGGTCGCTGCGCGAGTCGCCGAACTGCCTCGGATTCGAGCTCGCACGCTGCCACGAGAACAGCGACCACTACGTGCTGCGCATTGACTGGGACTCGCTCGACGGCCATCTGAAAGAATTCCGCGGGAGCGATGTCTTTCGCGGTTTCCTCGCCGAGGTCGGGCCGTATGTCGAGCATATCGAGGAAATGCGGCACTACACGCCGACGGCGGTCGGCGGCACCGGCGGTGGCCAGCCGCAACCACCCAGCCTCCACGACTGGGCGGGCGGAGCCGATGCGTTCGAGCGCCTGTTCACACGCTTCTACGAGACCGTCATCGACGATGATCTGCTCGCCCCGCTGTTCGCGCACATGGATGCCGGGCATCCGCACCATGTCGCCCTGTGGCTGGGCGAGGTGTTCGGCGGGCCCGCTCTCTACACGGCGCACCGCGGCGGCTACGAGAACATGCTCGCGCATCACCTCGACCGGGCGATCACCGAGCAGCAGCGCCGGCGCTGGGTGAGCCTGCTCGTCGACGCTGCGGACGAGGTCGGGCTTCCTGGTGACCCCGAGTTCCGCGCCGCGTTCATGGGTTACCTCGAGTGGGGCACCCGCATCGCCGTGCAGAACTCCCGGCCCGGCGCGACCCCGATGCCACACGCGCCCGTCCCACGATGGGGGTGGGGAGTGGCTCCGCCCTGGCAGCCGCCCGACACGAGCCAGGCAGGGGACACGGGCCAGGCGGGCGACGGGCCGTGACCTCCGCCGCGGGCGCCGGGCGTCAGCGGGCCGGGCGTCAGCGGGCGCCGGCGCGCGGCCGGAGCATCAGCCCGCCGAGCCGCCGGCGATCGTGTAGCTCCACAGCTCACTGTGCACGCCGACCGGCTTGGGTGCCTCACCGCCGGCGCGCTCGGCTTCGGAGCGGTGCCCGTGGGCGAACGCCGGCGAGCTGACCCAGGCCTGGAAGGACGCCTCGTCACGCCAGCGGGTCACCACCAGCCACACGGTGCGGTCGTCGGCCGGCTGGAGCAGCTCGAAGCCCTCGAAACCGTCACGGTCGTCGATGGCACCGGCACGCGCGGCGAAACGACGGGCCAGTTCGTCGCCGCTGTCAGGCTCGACAGTGATGGCGTTGATCTTGATGACGGTCATGGTGCCCCGGCTTCCCCAGTGGGTGGTCGCGCGATGCGTCGATGCTATCGGCAGGCCGGCGACGAGCGCCTCGGGAGCTTCAGGCCCCGAAAGAAGGCGCTGATGTCGACGGCGAGCACCTCAGGCACTTCCAGCCCCGGGAAGTGGCCGCCGCGGTCGGCCTCCGTCCACCGGACGATCGGCATCCGCCGCTCGGCGTAGGAACGGATCGGGCGGGTGATGTCCTCGGGCAGCACGAGGACACCGACGGGTTGGACGGTCCGCCAGGAAGGCGGTCCGCCGGTCTCCCGGTGCAGGCGAGGCGCCGTGCCGGCGGTGCCCGTCAGCCAGAAGAGCATCACGTTCGTCAGCACGCGGTCGGGGCTGATCGCGAAGTCCCTGCCCGCCCACATCGTCATCGGGTCGAGCAGCCAGGCGAGCAGCCCGACCGGCGAGTCGTTGAGTGCATACGCAGGGGTCTGCGGCCGGGTGCCGTTCACCTTTCGGACCGCCGGCTGGTCGCGCAGGTAGGCCTCGGTCCGGGCGAGCCGCTCCTGGTCCGGTGGGGTCAGCCCCGCACGGTCCGGGTCGCCGGGCAGCGCGGGTGTCGGGAGGTAGTTCAGGTGTATTCCGACGACGTGTTCGGCGTCGTGTTGCGACAGCGCCCGGGACACCGCCGCGCCCCAGTCGCCCCCGTGGGCACCGTACCGCCGGTAGCCCAGCCGGCGCATGAGCTCCGCCCAGGCGCGGGCCACGCGGTCGACGTCCCAGCCGCGCTCGCGGGTCGGGCCGGAGAATCCCCACCCCGGAAGCGACGGTACGACCAGGTGGAAGTCGGCCGAGAGCGGCCCGATGACGTCGAGGAACTCCACGATGGATCCCGGCCAGCCATGGGTCAGCACCAGCGGCAGCGCGTCCGGCCGCGCACTGCGCACGTGGAGGAAGTGGATCCGCTGGCCGTCGATCTCCGTGACGAACTGGGGATGGCTGTTCAGCTCGACTTCCGCCGCGCGCCAGTCGTAGCGGTGGCGCCAGTGGCCGGCGAGCTCCCTGACGCGGGCCAGCGGCACGCCGAACTCGTCGCCGACGCCCGGCAGTTCGTCGGGCCAGCGGGTGCGGTCAAGGCGGGCATGCAGGTCGTCAAGGTCAGCCTGTGGCACGTCCACCCGGAACGGCTCGATCTCCATCATTGGTCTCCCTAACGTTTGTGACACTAACGCTAGGTCGTTGGTGAGACCAACGCAAGCCTTAGGATGCCGTTCATGCCGGAACGCGACCGCCACGTGCCGACCGACCCCCTCGCCGTCTCCGCGCGCCTGCGGTCACTGCCGAGCCGGCTCCTTGGCCGCGCCGCGATGCACGCGGATCGGATCTCGAACACGCACCTCGCCGCAGCGGGGGCGACCCGGTGGCAGTACGCCACGCTCGTCACCCTCCGCGACGCCGGGCCGGCGAGCCAGGCCACGCTCAGCGAGCGCACCGGCATCCACCGCAGCGACATGGTGGCCGTGCTGGGCGGCCTGGCCGAGGCCGGGCAGGTGGAGCGCGCGCCCGACCCCGACGACCGGCGCCGCAACATCGTCACGCTGACCCCGGCCGGGCGATCTCGGCTGCGCGCGCTGGACCACCTCGTCGACCAGACCCAGCAGGAGCTGCTCGCCCCACTCACCCCTGCCGAGCGCGCGGAGCTCCGCCGCCTCCTCCAACAGATAGATGATCATCATTCGACGCGCTGACCCGCGCGCCGCCGTTCGGGCATGCCGGCGAGCGGCTTCACAGATGGGCATTCCAGACCAGGACGTTCCAGCACATGCACGGCAGCGCCGACGGCGGGACCGGTGTCGACGACGCCATGGCAGGTACCTGGGCGGGCGGAACCGGTGCCGAGATCATGGGGCGGAACACCTTCGGGCCGCAGCGCGGGCCCTGGCAGGACCATGAGTGGAACGGGTGGTGGGGGCCGAATCCCCCGTTCCACACGCCGGTCTTCGTCCTGACCCACCACTCTCGCCCGCCGGTGGAGATGGAGGGCAGGACGACGTTCCACTTCCTCGAGGCCACGCCGAAGGAGGTCCTGCGGCTGGCACGCGAGGCGGCCGGCGGCCGTGACGTCCGCATCGGCGGCGGGCCGACCGTCATCCGCGACTTCCTGGCCGCGGATCTGATCGACCATCTGCACATCGTCGTGGTTCCGATCGTTCTCGGTCGCGGTGAACGGCTGTGGGACGGTCTTGAGGAGCTGGAGAAGCGCTTCACGATCGAGTCGGTGACCACGCCCAGCGGCGTCACACACAGGACCTTCACGCGATCCGCCGCCGATACGAACGCCTGAGCTCCCGCCCGGCACGCCCACCGGTCAGAGTTCGGACCACGGGGAGACCGGCCCGCAGCCGCGCAGCCGCGCAGCCGCGGAGCCACGGAGCCACGGAGCCGCCCGCGGCCGTGCGTCAGCGGTCGGACACCTCCAGGACGATCTTTCCCTGGAGGTGTCCCTGCTCGGCCCGCTCATGCGCCCGCCACGCCTCGGCGAGCGGGTAGACGCTGTCGATGCCGACGCGGATCGTGCCGGCCGCGAGCAGGTCGGCGAGCTCGGCCAGCTGCGCGCCGCAGGAGCGGACCTGACCGCTCCTGGTCCTGATACCGCGCCGGTCGAGGTCGGCGTCGCGGTAGTCGCCGAAGAAGACAGGACTGAGCAGGCCGCCGTCCCTGACCGCCGGGGTGAGGCGGTGGCCATGCGGGCCGCCGACCGTGTCGAAGAGGTGGTCGACGTCCTTCGCCGCCTGGGCGACGTCGGTCGTCGTGTAGTCGATGTACTCGTCGGCCCCCAGGCCGCGCAGGAAGCCCTCGTGGCAGGTGGACGCGACGGCGATCACCCGGGAGGCCCCACGGTGGCGGGCCAGCTGGACGAGGAAGTGCCCGACCCCGCCGGCCGCGCCGTTGACCAGCACCGTCGTCCCGGGAAGCACCGGGGCTATGTCCACCGCGTACTGCCACGCGGTCAGGCCGGCCATGGGGACGGCGGCGGCCTGGACATGGTCGAGCCCGGCCGGCTTGCGGGCAAGGTCCGCAGCGGGTGCGGTGGTGTACTCGGCGTAGCCCTTCGACGCCTCGATCGTGGTGGGGAAACGCAGCAGCCCGAAGACCTCGTCTCCCGGCGCCCAGACGGTGCTCCCGGGACCGGCCGCCACGACCACGCCTGACACATCCGTTCCGGGCGTGAACGGATAGGCGATGGTGGGCCGCAGCGGCTCGGGGATGAGGCCGAATCCGGACCGCGCGTACCAGTCCGGCGGGTTCACTCCCGCGGCGTGCACGCGGATCAGCACCTCGCCGGGGCCAGGCTCCGGGCGGGCCACCTCGGCCAGCTGAAGCTCGCGGGGCGGACCGGCACGGTGCACGAGGATGGCCTTCACCGGGTACGAGTCTCCCTCCGGGTCGCCGGGCGGATACCCGACGTGACTGCGCCCCATCCTCGCCGCCCTGGTTCCTCGCGCCGGAGCTACAACACAGTGACTCTTCGCACTCGGCGCTGGCGCTGGCTTCGACCACGCCCTTCTCCGCGGGCCCCTGGACGGCCCGCGGTCTCCACCGCCACCTTCGCGCGCCCGTTCGCGCACCCCTGCACACAACCGCGATCCTCCGGCGGCGGCAGGCCCTTCGGGGATCGACCGCAGGCGTCCCTCACCCTGCGCACCTGAATCCGCATACTCCCAGCGGCGCCGGACGCCTCCGGAGTCGCGCCCGCAGCAGCCATCGCCCGGGCCGTGATCCTCCATTGGAACAACATCGGTTCTCGCCACCGGAGACCCATCTGTCGAACAGCTTTCCACCGCCCCAGGGAACAGCACTCTAGAGTGGGCGCGTAGATTTCCGTAGTTCCGCCGCGAGTTCCGCACCGCCCACTGCCCCCGGGCCCTGAGCTGGAAGATTCGTTGACGGTCACCATCCGGAAACCAGACACCTGGACCGCACCTGTCACGGCGGGAGTCGTGCTCGGAATCGGGCTCGGAATCGCCTTCTCCGCCGCTTTCCTGTATTTCGCCGCCACCAGCAGGCTGGTCGATCTCAACATCTACCGCATGGGCGGAGACGCGGTCCTGGCCGGCGGCGACCCCTACGCCGAACCGGACAGCGCTTCCGGCCTTCCCTTCACGTACACGCCTTTCGCCGCGGCCGCGTTCGCGCCGATCGCGCTGCTGCCCGGCCAGCTTGCGCAGGTCCTCTGGACGTTCGCCACGCTGGTCTGTCTCGGCGTCTTCTGCGCCCTCTGCGCCCTCCAGGCCCTCTGCGCGGCCCGCATGGCCAGCGTGGCCAGCGCAGGGGGATCGACCTGCGGTTTGTCGGCCCGGGCAGCCGCCGTCACCTCGAGGCGGCGCCTGCGCATCGTGGCCTGCTGTTCCCTCACCGGCTTCGCACTGTTACTCGAACCAGTACGGAGTACCGTCAGCTTCGGGCAGATCAACATCGTTCTCGCACTCATGGTCGCCCACGACCTGTTCGGGCGGCGCAGGCTCGTTCCGCGCGGAGTTCTGACCGGTATCGCCGCCGGGATCAAACTGACGCCGCTGATTTTTCTGCCCTATCTTCTGTTCACCGGCCGCTGGCGCGATGCCGCCGCGGCGGCGGCCTCCTTCGGCGCGACGATCGCCGTCGGGTTCGCCGTCACCCCTCGTCCCTCCGCCACCTACTGGACGCACACGTTCTTCGACGCAGGGCACATCGGCGGCATCCCCTACACCGGGAACCAGTCGCTGTTCGGCGTGCTCTCCCGGCTGATGGGCGGCGCGGACGGGGCGAGGCCGCTGTATCTTCCGCTCGCCGGGGTGCTGCTCGCGGCTGGCCTGGCCGCCGCGGTTCTGCTGGCCCGCCGCGGGCGACCGCTGCTCGGCGGCGCGACCTGTGCACTGACCGGCCTGCTGACCTCGCCGATCTCCTGGAGTCACCACTGGGTCTGGTTGGTGCCGCTGCTGCTCGGGCTGTCCGTCGGCCCGCAGCGCCCGTCCTGGGGGCGTGCCGCGGCAGGGGCCGGTTACGTCCTGGCCGCCCTCGCCCCGATCTGGTGGGTGCCGCACGGCGGGAACCTCGAGCTGGCCCACTCCGCCGGGCAGATCGCCCTCGCCAACAGCTACTTCGCGGCGGCCGCCGCTCTCCTCGCCGCACTGCTGTGGCACGCCGCGATCACACGTCACCCACGGCGTACGGGGCGGGAGACCGCATCCGCACAGAGCGCGGACGGGCCGGGCGCGGAAGGGCCGGCCACGGCGGTCCCGGCGCTGCTCCCCCATCCGCGAACGGCTGGCTCGGACCCGGCGGCGCCGGCCGGAGTCAGGAGGCGATGACCTGCCGGCGCTGACGGTTCCGCGGCCGCGGGCCCACGGTGCCCGGCGGCGGGGCGGAGGGCGGGACGAAGGTGGTCGGCGGCACCGGCTCGGGCGACGACGGCGCGCAGTAGCCGTACTCGACGTGCCGCCGCCAGACCGTCAGCCGGCAGTGGTCACCACCGTCCATCGTCCAGGTGCGGCGCTCGTCGCGGTCCTCGACCTGCACGGGACCGATCGTCGCGGGCTCGGCCGAGCGCAGGTGGGCCCAGGCATGGGCGTCCTCCCACGCGGCGAAGGACCCGACGAGCTCGCCGTCACCGTCGAAGACCAGGAATCGCCGGCTCATCGTGCTCCCGCCTTTCTTCTCCCCGCCGTCGCGGCGGTCTCGTGGCACATCACCGGATCCGGCGGATGCCGGCCGGCGCCAGGAAGGACAGGGGCGCGACCAGATAGTCCACATAGTGGTTCTCCACAGCGAACGCGTCGGCGTCGGAGGCGGAGTCGAAAGCGAGGACGATCCGGCGCGCGCGGCGCGGACCGCCCGTGAACAGGATGACCCCGAACATTGACGATGATTCCGGGTCGTCCTTCTCCCCTGATCTGGCCGTGGCCGGGCGCACGCGTCTGCCGCAGGAACTCCGGCCGCGCGGATAACAGTTCATCGGGTCTCCGGTTCTGCCTGTACGTCCACCGGAGCCCGGTCGCCGCGGTCCCGGCCGCGGAAAGGGCCCACTCCGGACGCGATCACTGAGATGATCAGACCGGCGGGTGGAAGCACCACCGCGCCCGGGCAGGCAGCGCCCGGGGCAGGCAGCGGACGGCGCCGAGCTGTGGCTGCCCACGCCGCCCCGACCACCACCGACGCTCCCCCTGGTAGGTCCAATCGTCGACAACATCTCACCCAGGAGCTCGCTTTCGCCACTCAAGGTGAGCACCGCTTCTGCAGCATGGAGCTTGCATGACGCATATGCAAGGTCTTGCGTGATGGTTTCGCTACAGATTGCGCACTATCTATGCCATCAGTTTGTGGATACGTGACGGAACGCGTCGCTGCCGGCGCAACTCCTGGAGGAGGACCAGGTGACAGCGAGAAACAGCGGCCCGACCGTGCGGCGCCGCCGGCTCGGCGGCGAGCTGCGGCGGCTGCGTGAGGCCGCGGGCGTCGAGGTGGAGCAGGCGTGCGAGGCGCTGCGGTGCTCGGCATCCAAGATCAGCAGGCTGGAGAACGGGCGCCTGCCCGTCCGGACCAGGGACGTCGCCGACCTGCTGCAGTTGTACGGGGTGCCGCCGGGCGAGCATCGCGAGGAGCTGCTCGCGCTCGCCCGCGAGTCCCGCCGGCATGGCTGGTGGCAGGCCTACCAGGACGTCGTCCCGGCATGGTTCGAGGTTTACCTCGGCCTGGAGGCAGGGGCGTCGTCGATCAGCGTCTACGAGCCGCAGCTGGTCCACGGCCTGCTGCAGACAGCCGACTACGCGCGGGCGGTGATGCGGGCGAGCCTGCCCGAGGCCTCGGACGACGAGATCGAACGCCGGGTGGCTCTCCGACTGGACCGGCAGTCGCGGCTGCGCGAGGACGGTCCACCGCGACTTCAGGTGATCCTCGACGAGGCCGTACTACGGCGGCCGGTCGGCGGCACCGCCGCAATGAGCGCCCAGCTCACGCAGATCAATCGGACCGCCGAGCTCCCGAATGTCACCGTTCAGGTGCTTCCCCTCGCTGTCGGGGCACATGCCGGGCTCGGCAGCACATTCTCCGTTCTGACTTTCGCGGACGAGACGGATCACGACGTGGTCTATATAGAGAAAGGCGCCGGAAGCCTCTACCTCGAACGTCCCGCCGAAATTCGGCGCTATAGAGTCAGGTTTGATCGTCTGGCGGCGTCCGCACTGAGCCCGGCGGACTCCGCGACCCTGATAGCGGATGTTTCGGAGGATTTTCGGTGAGAACGTCCAGAAAGCCGGCAGTCCCGGATCCGATGGCCCTGGCCTGGCACCGGAGCACCTACAGCAGCGGCGAGGGCGGCATGTGCGTCGAGGTGGCGCACGTCGACGGCGGCGTGGCGGTCCGCGATTCGACCGCGCCGCTGCGCGCCCTCCTGGTCTTCAGCGGCGCGGAGTGGGACGCCTTCCTCGCCGGAGTCCGGAACGGCGAGTTCGACGCACCGGTGTCCGCGGTCGCCCCCTGAACCTCGACCACGCGCCTGCCGCTGGCCTGAGGGCCCGCAAGCAGCCCCGGGGTGCCCGGGTTCCCGGCACCGCCCGGGACGGGCCTGGTCGCAGCGGTTCCCTGCCTCTTGCGTAACCAGCCGCGGTCACGCACTCTGTAGATGTTCACCCGGTCGCCGTTGACCGAAGGTGACACCTGCATCGGCTTTGTAGCGTTCGGAGGCGGGTCCCAGCCGCCCGGAGCCCGTCCTGCAGCGGAGGAGTGAGGCCGTGAGTGCCACTGAGCGAGCACCTGGCCGGGCCTAGCCGGTCACGGCATCAGGCCCGGCACACCCCGTCCGGCAGGCCGCCCGCGTAGGCAGGGCCCATGTCCGCGCCCGTACGGCGCCTCGCGCACCGGCCGCCACCCACCGACCGGGATCGTCCAGCCGGCACCGCCCGGCCGGCGGTCATCCGGCTCCGGTCATCCGGCTCCGGTCAGGCGTCGGTTGGTATCGGCGGGCGCCGTCGGGTCGCCGACTGACTGGTAAGCCTGCCGGGTGAGCGGCCAGCGGTGTCCACCGCGCCGTGCTGTCCATCCGCCGCGGATCGAGTTGTAGTCCCCTGTTCCCCTGGTACCGGGAGGTGATTGCCGTGGCCACCGCCACGACCAACCTGCTGAACACCCCTCTGCCCGATCCGCGAGTCGAGCGGGTCCGACGCGCGGCGCTCGCCGCGTACGTGGAAGGGAAGATCAGTTTCGCGCAGGCGAACTCCCGGGTCCGCAAGGCGCTCGACCGCTTCGCTCCCGACCCTCGGTAAGGCGGCGGACCGGGTCGGACAGCATCGGGCGCCATCAGAAACGGATGATCGCCACGAATGCTGTCCTACCCGGGGTCCCGCTCACGCGATGCACACATTCAGAAACTCTTGGTAACACTCTCTGTGCAGTGCGTGAGATAGTCGCTGTGGCCGGCCGCCCGGGTTCACCCCCCGATCGCCCGGGCGCCCGGCCGTCCATCCTGGTGCCGGTAACGGCACCAGGATCTATCTGCCCCGCGGGAGGCTCCTCAGTGCAGAGCCGGCGGCTCGCCTCAGTGCAGAGCCGGCGGCTCAGCCCGGGAGGGCTCCTGCTCGAGCGCGGCCCGGCTGAGCGCGGCCGTCCAGCGGTGGAAGTCGATCAGGGATGCGCGCGGCTCCTGCCGCCACAGCGCCTGCGCGACGTAGGCGGACAGTCCGTTCGGGCCGACTCGGCGCAGGACGACGTCCAACAGGTCACTGGGCAGACTGACGGTGACGGACTGGTAGCCCGAACCCTGGTGGCCCGCCTGGGGGCCTGCGCTGTCGAACCCCGAGTCGTCCGCAAACATGCGATCCACCAATCCCGGCCAGGCGGGGCCATACCCCGAACACCAGAGGCAACGCCCTCAGCGACCGACGGTGTCACCGGACATTTCACCCACGCGATGCATCTTTACTCAGCGCTGCGCACTCCGCAATGGGTCAACGACAACCCCGAACCGGTCACCGGACCGCCGCGCGGAGGCGCCGCCCGCAGTGGGCCCACTGCCGCCGAGGCCCGAGCCGGCGTCCGGAGCAGCCCAGTCCTCGTCCGCCACACCGTGGACGCCCCCGGTCAGGAAGCCGTCGTCAGCGGTGCGGCGGCGCCCGGCGCCCGGGCGTGGTTCCGCACCATCGGACGTCGGGTCACGCGGCGGCAGGTCCTCCAGCGCCAGCTCCTCCTCGACCGACCGGTTGGCAGCCATCCGGTCCCGGCCGAGCGCGGCGATGCCGGCCGCGACCATGACCAGCGACACCACGAAGGCCAGCAGCCGGGGGCCGTCCGGGGCGGGCTCGTCGAACAGGGTCAGGCCGAGCGTCACCGGCAGGAACGCGGAGACGCCGCTGGTGACCGGGAAGGCGATGACAGCCGCGCGCCCCTGCAGGCCCCGCTGCTCCAGCCCCAGCGCGAGTACCGAGAACAGGATCAGGATGTACGGCGTCGGCGTCGACAGCAGGTCGACCAGCGGCGAGTCGCCGTTGCGGTGCTCGTGCACGGCCAGGCCGATCTGACGCGTCGCCAGCGTCGCGATGGCGTAGCTGACGCCGGCGGCCAGGCCGAACCCCAGCGCGGCGCCCGCGACCTTCCGCCTGGCCGCCGCGAGATTCGCGCCGAACGCGCACAGCAACGAGAAGAGCAGCCCGAGCACCAGGAAGGCGAACAGGACGTTGCGGCCTGCCGGGCTGCCGACCTCGGCGTTGCGGTGGAAGGCGTAGGCCAGCAGGCCGACACCGGCGACCATGAGACCCACGCCGCTCCAGCCGACCCGGCTGATCTGCTCCCCCAGGGCCCGGCGGGCCAGCAGGGTGAAAACAATCATGTCGAGAGCCATCACCGGGGCCACCAGGGCCACTGGCGCCACCGACAGCGCATAGACCTCGAGCAGGAACGAGCCTGCCTCGACGGCCAGGCCCAGCAGCCACAGCGGCCGGGTGGCAAGCCGGGCGAGCAGGCCCAGACCCAGGCCGGTGCCGGCCTCCTCGCGGCGGGCGGCCATGGCCTGCAACAGCGGCGCGACGCCGTACAGCGCGGCCGAGACAATGGTGACGGGCAGCCCGAGGACGAGCGCCGTGTTCATACGCGGCTCACCGTGGCAGCGTCCCATCTGCTCCCGATGGCCGCCGAGCCGGGGTGCGCCGCCCCGGCACGGACAGCCACCGCGCCATCATCTGCCGCAACGTGACGGCTCTCCGAGCTCATGTCGTGATACTTCGCTTCTCCAGAACGCACCGGACGTTGGGCGGGGTTGTGCCGCGGCGGATCGTGCCGCGGCGGGCATCACCAGTTGGCGCCCAGGCCCACCTGCGCGAGCGCCGCACCGAATGCCTGCTCCCAGGCCTGGGGCGTGGCGGCGACCCGCTGCGAGGGTGGCTTGACCCGATCCAGACAGGCCAGTGCCGACCGGGTCAGGGACAGCGAGTCGGTGCTTGTCACCTCGGCGTGGCCGCGGTCGAGCTCCTTCTGCAGGTTGTCCCGCCCGTGGCCGGGAACGACGTCCATGAGCAGCAGGTCGCGCCCGATGACCCGGGCCTCGCTGCAGGTGTCGCCCGACGAGGTCACGACCAGGTTACTCGCAGCCATCAACTCCGGGATACGGGTGGTGAATCCGAACGGGATCACCCGGTGGTCCCGTTCGGCGAGCGCGGCGAGCCGAGCGGCGAGCTTCTCGTTGCGCCCAGCCACGGCGAGCACCCAGACTCCGGCCCTGGCAAGCGCCTCGGCTGCCTCCACCAGCGGGCCCAGCCCCCACGAGCCGGACATGAGCAGCACGCAGCGGCTTTCCAGCGGGATCCCGAGGTTGGCCCGCGCCTCCTCCTGCGTCGGCGGGTCGTAGAACGGCGCCCGGACCGGCG
The DNA here is from genome assembly GCF_041008525.1 of Parafrankia sp. FMc2. Taxonomy (NCBI): domain Bacteria; kingdom Bacillati; phylum Actinomycetota; class Actinomycetes; order Frankiales; family Frankiaceae; genus Parafrankia; species Parafrankia sp. FMc2. The sequence continues at coordinate 54,460 of NZ_JBFLUG010000039.1, forward strand.
TCGGCACGACCGCCACCCGCGCGTTCGGCGAGAACCTGCGCACGTACCGGGCGGCGGTCTGCGACGTCACCAGGAACAGATCGGTGTTCTCCTGCACCCAGATGCGGTGCACACAGCAGTCCGACGAGAAGACCGCCGTGATCAGCCCCGGGAACTCCGGCTTCAGCCGGCTGACCGCCGCGGCCGCCGAGGCGAAGATCGAGACGACCATGTCGACCGGCTCGGCGCGGAGGTCCTCGCGCAGTCGCGGCACCAGGAACCTGCTGGACGTCCGCTCGATCGCGCGAGCGACCGGGCCGCCGGTGCGAAGCTGTGAGAAGTGCAGCGCGTCGTACACGCCGGGCACCGCGATGAGCCCCCGGAAGGCGTTCTGCCCCAGCGTGCCGTTACGGCCATCCGTCATGCGCAGGCTGTCCGCGGTCCGGGTGCGCAGCCCGCGGCGTTCCAGCGACGTGGCGCAGGCCTCGGCCATCACGTCATGGCCCATGCCGAGGGAGCCGGAAAGCAACAGCACCTTGCCTCGGCGTGCGTCGGACCCGCCGTCCGCCAGCGCCCCGTTCACGACCACACCGGGGCTGGGCGTAACCGCACCAGCCCCCCTCACGACCGCGTCGATACCGCTCACGGTCGCGTCAATCCCGTCCATCTTCGTCACGCTCACTCCGATGAGGCCGCGGAGACGCCGAGATCCCCGACTGACTGGGCAGCCACCACCGGTGGCTGCCGATTCGCCTGATACCACTCGATGTACTGCCGGACCCCGTCACGGAACGGTGTCGTCGGACGCCAGTCGAGCAGCTCCGCCGCCCGCCGGGCGGAGATCTCCCGGCCGCGGAAATCGCCGGGCCTCGCGGGGACGTGCTCGATGGCGACGTCCGGGAAGTACGCCTGGACGGCCCGGGCCATCTCCAGCACGCTGATCCGCTCCTCGCCCTCCAGGGCGATCGTCGTGTTCCGCGCGGCGTCCGCGAGTGCGAGCACGTGCGCGTCGGCGAGGTCACGGACGTAGACGTACTTCCGGAACTGCTGGCCGTCCCCGGCGACGGTCAGCGGGCGGCCGGCGATCGCGTTGGTGACGAACCGGGCGAGGACCAGCTCGTCCCGCATGCCCGGGCCGTAGGGAATGCCGTACCGCAGGATGGTGAAGGCCAGGCCGTAGGTCTGCTGGTAGCTCTGCAGGAGCAGTTCGGCCGCGAGTTTCGTCGAGGTGTAGACGTGGCCGGCCCGGGCGAGCGTGATCTCGGCGTCCTCGGTCAGCGGTTCCGGGGCGGGGCCGTCACTGTGCCCGGACGGCGGCGGGATCGCTGCGCCCGACGATGGAGATGACGTCGCGGGACTGCCCGGTGCGGCGGCGTCGGCCACCGCGCCGTAGACCCAGACGGTGCTGGCGAAGACGATTCGTCGCACGCCGCCGCGGCGGGCCGCCTCGCAGACCTTGCCGGTTCCCTCGACGTTGAGGCGTACCGTGCGCACCGGGTCGGTGAACGCGAAGTCGACGTTGGACATCCCAGCGATGTGGAAGACGGTGTCGACACCGGTGAACGCGTCGGTGAGCGCGTCCAGGTCGAGCACGTCGAGCTCGCGGTAGGTGGCCCGTGGATCCGGTCGGTGGCATCCGGCCAGGTCGAGGGAGAGGACGTCGTGGCCGGCGTCGAGCAGCCGGTCGACCACATGCCCGCCGATGAACCCGGAGCCTCCGGTGACCGCGATCCTCATCGGGACGCACCGTCCAGGTCGAGGGCGCGCATGACGGTGCGGAACGAGCTGATGACGTGCTCGGCCTCCGCCTCGGTCATGTCGGAGTGCAGCGGCAGGCACACGTGCCGGGCACAGATGTCCTCGGCCACCGGCAGGTGGGCGCGGGCGTACTGTTCGAAGATCGGCTGCTGGTGCAGCGGGACCTCGTACACCTCACCGGCAAGCGAGACGCCGTACCCTTCCCGCAGTTCCTTCTTCACGCGCGCGCGGTCCGCGCCCGGGGCGAGCAGCACCGGGTACTTGTAGTAGTTGGTGATGCCGCCCTCCACTGCCCGCGGCCGGTCCACGCCCATCGCATCGATCTCCAGGTCGTACCGTGCGGCGACATCACGCCGGTGGGCGAGGAAGGCGCCCAGGTGCCGAAGGTGGGCCCGCCCGGTCGCCGCGTGCACCTCACTCATCCGCCACGCGTAGCCCTGCCGGATGTGAATGTTGCCGAGGAATCCGGCCTTGCCCTGGTCCCGGTAGACGCGGGCCTCGTCCCGTATCCGCTCGTCCGCGGTGACGACCATTCCACCCTCACCGCTGGTAATCAGCTTGGTGGGGTAGAACGAGAAGGATCCGGCGAGCCCGAAGGAGCCGGCGTACCGGCCAGCGAGGCTCGATCCGTGCGCGTGGGCCGCGTCCTCCACGAGGGCGATCCCGCGCTCGTCGAGAATGGCCCGCAGCTCGTCGATGTCCGGCGGAATGAGGCCGCCGATGTGCACGATGACGACCGCCTTCGTCCGGGGTGTCACGGCGGCCGAAACGGTCTCCGCACTCAGCGCGAAGGTGTCCGCGCTCACATCGGCGAAGACCGGGTTACCGCCGGCCCGCAGTACCGCGAAGGCCGTCGCCGCGAACGTGTTCGTCGGCACGACGACGTCGAATCCGTCCACGTCGACACTTCTGAGAATGATCTCCAGGGCGGCCGTTCCACTGTTCACGGCGACCGCGTACGGAGCACCGTGAGCGGCGGCGAAGGCTGCCTCGAATTCCTGGGTGTGCGCACCGAGAGTCAGCGCACCTGTTGTCAGGACTTCGGCCGCGACGGACGCGACCTCCGCCCGGTCCTCCGGTGTAAACACGATGCGCGCCGCGGGGACCTGCACCAGTTCAACCCCCCTAGGTCAACGAGCCCAGTTGCTGTAGTCGATCGCGCACGCAACGCGATCGGCCTCGCACGCTACCGGCTCGCCCCCAGGCCGGCTCCCAACGTCGCGAAACCAGACCATCCGACTGCTGGAAACCAAAGGTCCGGTCCGCCCGGATCACGTCGATTTGCCCCCACCCTGCTGTTGGCAGGCTACAGACCCACGTCGCGGCGCCGACCGCCGCGACCACACCTGAGCCGATCCAGCCGCCGCCAGGCCGTCACCACCCGGCCGACATCGAGCCGAAAGTAACGACACACGCGGCCTGGGCGACAGGAGAAGGTCGATGCCCATCACGTGCTACCGAACATCATCAGACATGTTCGCATTGTCATCATCGGAATGAGGGCCTGTCACCACATGGGTGCGCCCAACCGGTGTCGTACAGCCGACGGTCCTCACCGTTCGGGCCGTTCCGGACACCGACCCGGCACCTGCTCCGGACTACGGGGAGACTCGGGGCCGTATCAGCGAACAGCTGCCGCCGCCCGATACGACTTCCGGCTACCGGTACAGCGACCAACCGGCTACAGCCAGCACGAACAGGTCCGGTATTTCGAGGGCGTCGCATCAGCATCACCAGCACACTGCGGCATCATCAGTCGTGCGGTTCGACGCGGAGCCGGGACACCGGGACACCGGTGGCCGGGACACCGGGAAGCCAGTGTCCGGAAACCGGAACCAGGAAAAGAAGAAGCCCCGGCGGGCCTCGCAGCTCCTGACGTACGGGGGGAACGTAGGCTCTGCGCGAAACTCGCCGGGACGTATAGCTACCTTACGACCCCCAGATGTCAGAGGCGACAGGACCAAAGTCCCAATCCCGAGGGTCCAACGGCAGGTCGCAGACCTGGCCAGATCGGGTCAGGCCTCCTCGAAGACCACCTCGCCGCGGTCCGCGTCGAAGAACAACCAGTGGGACGGACGCCCGATCGCCGGCCCCACGTTGACGACCGTCGTCACGAGCTCGGCCCCGGGGGCCCGGACGGGCACCGGTACCGGCCGGCCGGGAGTCACGGGCACGGACCGCACCGACCCCCGCCCGCCCCAGCGGATCTCGAACACGGCCCGGCGGTGCGTGTGCCCCACCAGGACGAGGGGAACGGCAGGCACGTCCCCGGCGCGGGGGACGAAGGCGTCGGACTCCTCGTCGAAGTCCCAGCCGATCTGGTGCCCGTGCATCCCCACCGCGCAGTCGACGTGGGTGATCGATGTGCCGGTCAGCAACGGCGCGAGCAGGTCCGGGATCTGCTCCGGCGCGAGCAGATCCCGGATCCGCTCCTCCTGGTTGCCGAGGACACGCCGCACGTCGACGAGCTCGGCCCACAGCTCGGGGTTGGGATCGACGACCTCGTCGAGCGGCCAGAAGCGGGCCGGGTCGTGCCGGCGCATGGGCACCTTCGCCTCCAGGTAGTCACCGAGGCACACGACCTCGTCGACGCCGGCCTGGCCGGCCGCTGCCAGAACCCGACGCAGCGCCTTGCGTTTCCCGTGCAGGTCTGCCATGACCGCGTACCGCATGCGTCCAGCTTGCTCCCGGGATGACAGGCCGAGCCGCGCGATCAACACAAAGATCACAGCGAGCGGACGGAGGCAGCGTTCCGACTACCCAGAGGGGTGATCTCAGGACCAGGTTCTGGCAGCGCAGGGACCAGAATGTGCCATTGGCGCGACCGGATTGTCACGTTGGCCACACACGGGAAACACCAGGGTGCTTCACTGCCACCGTGCCGCGACCGGACGTACACGACGGGCACCGTCATCTCGGAACGCTGCCGGCCCACGCCTATTACGGCGGGCCGGCGGTCGTCCCCACCGTCGGTGCCCGTGCCACCATCGCCGAGCTGCGGGCCGACCTGGACCACGAGGGCACCGCGGCGGCACTGGTGATCCCGAACTACGGCGTCCCGGACCAGGCGGTGCCGTTCGGGCTCAACGAGCTCTGTGTCGAGGCCGCGCAGCGCGACGACCGGATCCTCGCCGGCCTGTGGGTCTCCCCGCGCCCCGCCGACGCCGAGGCCACCGACCAGGCACTGGCACTCGCCCGCGAGCCGGGCGTGGCCGCGCTCAAGCTCAGCTTCCTGCCGGGAGGGGACGTGCACGACCCGGCCTGCCGGGGCGCGCTCGATCGGATCTTCGCGGTCGCCGAGGCCCACGACCTCGTGGTGCACGTCCACACCTCACCGGGCGGGCCGGCCGACATCGACCGGATGGGGCGGCTGGTGGAGGACTACGCCGAGCGGGTCGCCGTCCACCTCGTGCACCTCGGCGGCGGGGTGAGCGGGCACATCAAGCTGATCGGCGGGCGCTTCTTCGACTGGGTCGCCGCCGGGCGACGCGTCTACACCGACGCCAGCTGGGCGATCGGCTTCGCTCCACGGTGGTTCGCGGCCGAGGTGGCACGCCGCGGGCTCGGGCACGACCGGCTGCTTTTCGCCAGCGACGAGCCGTGGAGCGACTACCCGGGCGAGCTCTCGCGGCTCACCGCCGCGATCGGCGACCCGGAGCTCGCCCGCCGGGTCCTGGCGGAGAACTTCCAGGACCTCTACCTCCGCCGCGGATCCGCTCCCGACCCCGCTGCCGCGGGATCCGCCGGGGGTTCCGCCGCGGGTCCCGCCGCCGGACCCCACGCGGCGACCACACCTGACGACCGCGCGACGTGATCAACCTCGGGTAAACCTGTGGTAGTCGATCACTTCCCACCAGACCGAGACAGGAGCGCAGATGGAGCTGACGGAGCTGGAGCGCCAGAGCCTCACCGAGGTTCCGCACCCGTCGCTGCCACCCGGGAGCAATCTGTACGGCTCGACCAAGCTCTTCCCCGACTACCAGGCCGAGGACGGCGAGTGCTACCTGACGCTCGTCCACGGCATCGCCCACGAGTCCTCGGTGAGTTTCGTGGCGATCCTGCAGGCCACCAGGGCGCTGCGCAAAGGATTTGAATCCGTCATCTATTTCTACGGCCCGGGTTCGATGAACTGCATGGCCACCCGGGGCTTCCCGCACACCGGCGATTCCGCCTTCGCCGGGGAGCACAACATCAACGCGCAGATCGAGACCTTCATCAAGGAGGGCGGGAAGGTCTACGTCTGCCGGTTCGGCCTGTCGCTGCACGGCCTGCGCGAGGAGGACCTGATCGAGGGGGTCATCCCCGCGCATCCCCTCGACATCCAGGACTGTGTCATTTACTACACCCGCAAGGGCGCGATCGTGAACTCGACGTACATGCTCTGAGCGCCGTTTCCGGACGCCGCGGGCCGGCCGTCAGGCCGGCAGACAGCAACCGCTCCTCCGGGCACCGGTCCGGTCCCGGAACGGGCGTCACCCATATCTCCACCCCGCTCTCCCGCCCCTGCCCGCGGGCGCTGGTTCACGCGCCCCGGCAGGTCCGGCGCGGATTCCCGACGGGAGACCACAGATGAACAATGGTCTGGCGATCGATCGCCGGCCCGACGACGCGCCCGGCCCCCGGTCCGCCACCCGGTCCGATCCCCGACCGCCGGGAGATCTTGGCCTCGCCCTGCGCAGCGCCGTCGCCGTCCAGGGAGTGCGGGTCGCCGCGCCCGTCCAGCGGCGCAGCGGGGCGGGCCCGAGCGACGACGGCCACGTCGTCGTCGAGGGCCGCGGGCTGGCACTGCCGATCGTCCCCACCAGCAGGTACTCCGTCGACGCCGGGCGGCTGCTGTTCGACGGGGCCGACCTCGGCGTCGAGGCAACTCCGGTACGCCGGCCGAGGTTCTACGACCTGAGCACCGCCGACGGGGTGCCGTACTCGCAGCTCGCGCGCCTGCACAGCGCGGACGTCCTGGCCACCACGGTGCTGCAGACCTGCGTGCGGTACCGCGAGCCGGACCGCTGCCGGTTCTGCGCGATCGAGGAGTCGCTGCGCGCCGGGGCCACCACCCGGTTGAAGACACCCGCGCAGCTCGCGGAGGTGGCCAGCGCCGCGGTGCGGCTCGACGGCGTCCGGCAGATGGTCATGACCACCGGCAGCACCGCCGCCGCCGACCGGGGTGCCGCGCTGCTGGCGGAGTGCGTCCGCGCGGTCGTGGCTGCCGTCCCGCAGCTGCCCGTGCAGGTGCAGTGCGAGCCGCCCGCCGACCTGTCCGTGCTCGCCGAGCTGCGCGCCGCCGGCGCGAGCACCATCGGGATGCATGTCGAGTCGCTCGACCCGCGGGTGCGCCGCCGCTGGACGCCCGGCAAGGCGACCGTCCCGCTGGAGCACTACGAGCGGGCGTGGGCGGAGGCTGTGCGCGTCTTCGGCTGGAACCGGGTGTCGACCTACCTGCTCCTCGGGCTCGGCGAGGATCCGGACGAGCTGGTCGAGGGCGCGCGACGACTCATCGCCCAGGGTGTCTATCCGTTCGTCGTGCCGTTCCGCCCGTTGGCGGGCACGCTCGCCGAGCGGGACGGGGCCCGCCCGCCCGCGCCGGACCTCGTCGCGGACGTGACCTCCCGGGTGGCGGCCGCGCTGGCCGCCGCCGGGATGCGGGGCGCCGACCAGGGCGCCGGCTGCGCGGCGTGCGGGGCGTGCTCGGCACTGCCCCAGGCCGGGGGATGATCGAGATGTCCGGTCTGCTGTCGGGAGGGCACACACCGATCCGGAACCGGACGGTGGACACGCTGGCGGTCTGGGGCGACCGGCGCGCGCTGGCCGGGCAGCCGCCCTACCGGGTCGAACAGGCTGTGGACCTGGCCACCTACACCGCCTACGCCCGCCTGCGGCGGGAGGTCTTCGTCGACGAGCAGGGCCTGTTCCCGGCGAGCGTCGCCGGTGACCTCGACGAGGTCGACGCGGATCCGCGCACCGTCGTCCTGGTCGCCCGGGTCGTCGGCGGCGTCGACGACGGCACCGTGATCGGCGGGGTACGCCTCGCCCCGATCTGGCGGGGCGACGACATCGGGGCCTGGCAGGGCGGGCGGCTGGTGGTCGCCGCCGCGGCCCGCGGCCGGTACGCCGGGGTCGGTGCGGCGCTGGTCCGGGCGGCATGCGCCCGCGCCGAGAACGAGGGTGTGCTCCGCTTCGACGCGGCGGTGCAGACCGACCGGGTCCGCTTCTTCGGCCGGCTCGGCTGGATGATCGCCGGGACGACGACCGTCGGCGGGCGCCCCCACGTGCTGATGCGCTGGCCCATCAACCGGCTGGCCGCCGTCGCCGCGTCGATCAAGGCACCGCTGGCGAACCTGCTGGCGGGCATGCGCCCCGGCGGTCCGGGGTTCGTCGGTGACGACGGCGCCCCGGTGCCTGGCACCGACGTGGTCGCCGCCTGCGACGCGATAGTGCCGTCGATGGTCGAGCGCGACCCGTACTGGGCCGGCTGGTGCGGGGTGCTGGTGAACCTCAACGACCTGGCGGCGATGGGCGCCCGGCCGGTGGGCCTGCTGGACGCGGTCGCCGGCCCGACGGTGTCCCGGGTGGCCCGCGTGATCGGGGGCCTGCGCGCCGCGGCGGAGCGGTACGGCGTCCCGATCCTCGGCGGGCACACCCAGCTCGGCGTCGCGTCGGCCCTGTCGGTGACGGCGCTCGGGCGGGCCGAGCACCCGGTCCCCGCCGGCGGCGGCCTGCCCGGGCATGCGGTGACCCTCACCGCCGACCTGGGCGGCGAGTGGCGCCCGGGCTACTCCGGGCGGCAGTGGGACTCGACGTCCGGCCGGCGCAGCGCCGAGCTGCGGGCGCTGCTGGACCTGCCACGCCGGCACCGGCCCTGCGCCGCCAAGGACGTCAGCATGGTCGGCATCGTCGGAACGCTCGGCATGCTCGCCGAGGCGAGCGGCTGCGCCGCCGAGCTGGAGGTCGCCGCCGTCCCGCGGCCCGCGAACACCACGGTGGGTGACTGGCTCACCTGCTTCCCCGGGTATGCCATGCTCACCGCCGACGTCAACGACCGCCCCGTCCCGGCGACCCATCCGGCGACGTCCGGGCGCTGCGGGCGGCTGCGCAACGGCACCGGTGTGACGCTGCGGTGGCCGGACGGCGTCCTCACCCCGGCGTTGTCCGGCCATGTGACGGGGCTGGGCCACGCATGAGTTGCCCTGTGTCAAGCCGCCACTTGCCGAGCTTGATCGGCGACCGTTCTTTGGTCTTGTTTGAGGACTGTCTGGAGTGCGCCGTGGGCGGTGGGGTCGTAGGGGACGCCGTCCTGCCAG